>CAZQZE010000232.1:1198-3996 GCA_964597715.1 uncultured Halobacteriales archaeon | reverse complement strand
CCGTCCCCGACAACGGTGTACTGTCCAGCAACGATGCTCTCTCCGCTTGCAACATCTAACGCTGCCCGGAGCGGGAAACCGGCGTTGAGCAGCCGGGCTATCAGCCCGCCGATCCGCACCGCCTTGTCGTTCACCACGTCGTTCAGCGTGACGATGCCGCCGATAGCGCCGGACTCGATGAGCCCTAGCCCCTGCTCGTAGGAGTTACAGGAGTTCAACAGAAAGGCGCCGACGCTGTTCTCGTCGAGCGTTGTGACATCGAGTTTCCCGTCAGCACACTCGAACCCCTCCTCGTCGGTGTGGCCGATGTAGTGCAGGAAGTCCGTCCGCTCCTGGAGTGTCTCGCGGAGTTCGGCGACGGTCAGGTCCCGGCGGACGTCCACCTCGAAGGGGAGTTTCTCGCGGCTGCCGTATACGTCGTCGACGATGTCGCGCTCCGTGTCCATCCGGGCGTCGTTCTGGACGATGGTGATCGCGATGTCGCCGTCGGTCTTTTTTCGGTCGAAGCGGTTCTGGAAGGCCGCTGTTGTCAGCTTGCTCGCACCCACTGGCACCCCGTCGCCGATCCAGGCCTGCCCGAGTGTCTCTGTCGACTCCAGGGTAACGTACGACGAGTCGTCGCTGGACGGCGAGGAGCCCGTCGAGCGGGCAGCGCCGTCTACCGCTCGGGTCGCAGGGCTGGCCGACCGGGTGAAAGCCTCCCCGCGTGTGTCCTTCGGCTGGCCGCCGTCGGTGATACCGACCCCCTCTACTGCCGTCGTGTTGGTCGCCCCCGTCGTCCGAACCACGGCGAGGTCGTTGACCACGTAGGGCAACTGTTCGACGCTCGAGGCCACAGGCTCGGCGTGGGCAGTCAACCGCCACTCCGGGACGTGTTCGGCGACGAGTTCGTAAGGGAGGTCGAGGTACGCCTCGAGTTGGGCGGCGAGCGACTGGTCGTACAGCGCCGCGAAGTCGAGGTCGACGAGCGGCTCGATTGCCGCCCGCTCGTGCAGGTCGAGTTCGTAGTAGCCCTCTGTGCGGGTCACGCAATCCAAGAGGAAAACCTGTTTGAGCGTCCGCTCGACCTCTGACTCGAAGCCGTCCGGCCCGGACAGGGGGTGTGTGAACCCCTCGTCGGTGGTAAGCCGTGGGACCGCCCCCGGCACGACGTCGGCCCCCAGATAGTAGACTAGCGGGGCCGCTGGGAGAATGTAGGAGAGGTCCGACGGCACCTCGAGTTGGACGCCGGTGTCGGGTGGCTGGACGGTCTCCGGGATGTCGAGTTCGTCGCCGACCTCGACGGACGGCGGGTGCCCCCGCATGGTCGGAAACGAGCGCTCCGGGGTGGTCGTCTTGAGCCCGGACCCGAACGCATCGATTACCCGCATGACGTCCCGGGGGTCCTCGGTCGTCGTCAGCGTCGTCGCGGGCCGGCGATGGCGCGAGCGCGCCCCGAGCAGGACCGTCGTCGGCTCCCCGAAGTCGATCCGGGTCTGTGCGATCTCCGTTGCGATGTCGACCGAACTCTCGACCTGAATGTAGGTCTTGATCTGGGTCGCGGGCTCGAGGGCGTACCGCCCCTCCGGTAGCGACGCCTGGTCGAGATACTCGACCTCGGCAACCATCTCTCCGCCGGCGTCGCGAGCAAAGACGTTCACGGCCTGTGGCAGCACGAGCTCCGACGTCTCCAGCGCGACGGCCTGCCCGACCGGGAACTGGAAGCTGTCGGTGCCGGCGACACCCGGCGACACCGCCTCGGGCGTGTGTAGCCGGTACCGCCGCCGCTCGATGCGGTCGACCACCTCGACTCCGGGGCGCTCGGACAGCGGCGTGAACGTCAGATAGTTGTCAGTGTCCGACATGGTTCGTAGCCGAGATATCTCCGCTTGGTATGATGGCTAAAAAGACTTGTCTCCCAGATCGACTCGGTGAAATGCTCGGGTCGGGGCTGCCGGTCCTACTCGCCCCACCCGCGCTGGGTCTTTGGGCGGTCGGCGATCCCCTGGACGGCCATCGGCTGGTCGGCGGCGTTGACCGCCTCCAGTGCGGCCTCGGCGCTCTCGATGGTCGAGAAGTACGTCACCGTCTCCTCGACACAGACCTCTAACACCCCCCGGTCCCGCGAGATGACCATGTTCACCTCGCCGTCGCGGACGGCCTGCTTGACCGCCTCGGTGGACTCGAAGTCGTCGAAATCCAGCACCTCGAGGTGTTCCTCGAAGCCGAGCACCGGCAGGTCGACGACCGCGGTCCCCTCCAGCGGAATGGGTTTGTCGACACACATCTGGGCCTTCTGGTAGGCCTTTCCAAACGAGCCGGCGGTACCCATCACCTCGCCCGTGGACTTCATCTCCGGGCCGAGCCGCGGGTCGGAGCCCGGCAGCCGGTCGAAGGGGAGTACAACCTCCTTCACCGAGACCTGCTCGGGGACGTGTTCCTCGTAGTCCAGGCCGTCGAGGGTGGCTCCGGCCATCACCTTCGCGGCGATCTTCGCCAGCGGCACGCCCGTGGTCTTCGCGATGAACGGCACAGTGCGGGAGGAACGGGGGTTTGCCTCCAGCACGTACACCTCACCGTTCTTGACGGCGAGTTGGACATTCAGCAGGCCGACCGTGTCCAGCGCATCGGCGATCTCCTCGACGACCGCCCGGATCCGGGGCATCACCGCCTTCACCTCCCCGGAGCGCGGCGGGATCATGCACGCGGAATCCCCGGAGTGGACGCCCGCGGTCTCGACGTGTTCCATCACGCCGCCGATTAGAATGTCGTCCCCGTCGGCGACGGCGTCGACGTCCAGTTCGGCGGCGTCGGCGAGG
>CAZQZE010000232.1:0-1188 GCA_964597715.1 uncultured Halobacteriales archaeon | reverse complement strand
AGCTCGGCCGGACGAGCACCGGATAGCCGACCTCGTGGGCAAGCTCCAGGGCCTCGGCCTCGCTGGTTGCCGACCCGCCCTCCGCCTGTGAGATGTCTCGCTCGGCCATCAGCCGGTTGAACCGGTCCCGGTCCTCCGCCAGGTCCATCGCGTCCACCGACGTCCCGAGGACCGCACAGTCCAGGTCACGGCGGTCGAGTTCCTGCTCCAGCGGGTGGCCGATATCCACCGAGGTCTGCCCGCCGAACTGGACCATCACACCGTCGGCGTTGGCCGCCTCGATGACGTCCGCGACCTCCTCGGCGGTGATGGGCTCGAAGAAGAGCCCGTCCGAGATGTCGTAATCCGTCGAGACCGTCTCGGGGTTGTTGTTGACGACGTGGGCGTCGACACCCAGTTCCTCCAGTGCGCGCACGGCGTGAACGGAGCAGTAGTCGAACTCCACACCCTGGCCGATCCGGATCGGCCCGCCGCCGACGACCACGACACTCTCGACGTCGCGGTCTACCCGCAGTTCGTCGCGGTTGAGCTCCGAAATCGGGTCCCGTGTGGAGTAGTAGTAGGGCGTCGTGGCGGCGAACTCACCGGCACAGGTATCAACCAGCTTGAAGTCGCGGTCGGTCGTGGCGTCGTCGACGGCGTCGACCGCCGGAGGCTCTGTGACTCCCCCGTCGGCCTCGACCGTGTCACCCTCGACGGCGCCGCGCTCGTCGAGTAGCCGGTCGGGGAGCCAGGAGGCGCGGGTATCGGTGAAGTCTCCGCCGGAGAGGGCGGTGATCTCGTGGTCGGTAAAGCCCGCGTCGGCCGCGGTCTGGAACGCGCCCGCGCTCGCGGCCTCCGCGGCGTCCGCGACCCGCTTGTACCGCTCGACGTACCACTCGCGGACCTCCGTCAGCGCCGAGACGGCGTCCACGTCGTACCCCCGTTCGAAGGCCTCGAACATGGCGTACGGGCGGGCGGGGGTGGGCCGCTCCAAGTACGCCGACTCGAGTTCCTCGTTGCTGACCTCGCTCCAGTCGACCGCAGGGTCGTACTCCGTCGACCGTAGCGCTTTCAGCAACGACTCCTCGAAGGTCCGGCCGATCGCCATCGCCTCCCCTGTCGACTTCATCGCCGGGCCGAGTTCGAACTCGACGTCCCGGAACTTGTCGACCGGCCACCGCGGGACCTTCGTCACCACGTAGTCGA
>CAZQZE010000231.1:0-4004 GCA_964597715.1 uncultured Halobacteriales archaeon | reverse complement strand
CCGTCTCACATCCCGCGGGTGTACTGTCTGATCTCGTCGCGTTTGCGGTAGGCGTACAGCGAGAAAATAACGAGCGCGGCGACGAGCACGATAGCCTCGAGGGCGTTACCGGTCGCCAACCCGGCGCCGGCGAAGTTCGTCACGACGTACGCGGGCAGACGGCCGACGAACATCACACTCACGAACACGACCAGCCGGAAGTGGGCAAGCCCGGCCAGAAAGCAGATGACGTCGTCGGGCAGCCCGGGGATGACGACAAAGAGGAACAGACCGGGGACGCCGAGTGTCTCGACGAACCCGTCGAAGCGGTCGAGCAGGGACTCGTCGATCACCCGCTCGACGACCGGGCGGCCGTACCGCTGTGCGATGAGGAAGGCGATTGCGCTCCCCGCGATGACACCGACCATACTGTAGGCGGTCCCCGCGACGGGGCCAAACAGGTAGCCCCCGACAAGCGCCATGACCTGGCCGGGGACCGGGGCGACGATGACCTGGGCCACCTGTGCGGCGATGAAGACAAGCGGCGCGAACACGCCAAACTGGCCGACCCACGCGCGCATCGCCGCGGCGTCGAGCAGGAACGGGGCGTAGGCCCTGACCAGCAGGTACACACCGACCAGTCCGGCGGCAACGCCCGCCACCGCGAGGACCGCGAGCCTGCGGTTTCGTTTCGAGGTGAATACGTTCATCTCCGTCAGCCCGTGCCTCCGGTCGGCCGAACACCCACGCCCCCCGTAGCCCAGGGACCGAGGTGAGGCGGCGTAGTAGGTGTGACCGGGCGGGAGCGGTCTCCCGTTACTCTATCAGTCGTGGTGGCACCCAATTTAACTCCACCGTTTGACCGCCGGCGCAGTTGGCGTCGCCACGGCCGAGGGGGTGGCCCTGCGGGTGAAACGGCGGCAAACCGGCCCGTTTTTGCCGCTGCCGGTCGGACACAGAGACATGAGTCACGAGCCGCTTCCGACCGACAAGCCGGCGGTGGTGACCTGTGGGCTGCCCTACGCCAACGGTGACCTGCACGTGGGCCACCTCCGCACCTACGTCGTCGGCGACGCCTACAGCAGGGCGCTCGGGCGCCTGGGCCAGCAGACCGCGTTTGTCTGTGGCTCGGACATGCACGGGACACCCGTCGCCGTCAACGCCGCCGAACAGGGGGTCGACCCCGAGACGTTCGCACTCGAGTATCACGAGACCTACGAGGAGACGTTCCCGGAGTTCAACATCGAGTTCGACAACTACGGCCACACCCACGACGAGACGAACACGGAGACGACACGGGAGTTCGTCCGGTCGTGGCTCGAGGAGGGCTGTGTCTTCGAGAAGGAGATCCAGGTCGCCTGGGACGCCCAGGACGAGCAGCCGCTGCCGGACCGCTACGTCGAGGGGGCCTGTCCGTACTGCGGGGAGCGAGCGAGGGGTGACGAGTGTGACGAGGGCTGTCAGCGCCACCTCGAGCCCGGCGAGATCGTCGACCCGGTGTCGACGCTGACGGGCAACCCCGCCGAGTACCGCGAGCGCGACCACAAGTTCCTCCGGCTGTCGGAGTTTCAGGGGTATCTCCAGGGCTTTCTCGACCGGCTGGAGGGGACCGACAACGCCCGCAACCAGCCCCGCGAGTGGGTCGATGGGGAACTGCAGGACCTCTGTATCACCCGCGACATGGACTGGGGGGTCGACTATCCGGGCGAGGGTGAGGAGGACCTGGTGTTGTACGTCTGGGTTGACGCCCCCATCGAGTACGTCTCCTCGACAAAGCAGTACACCGAGCGTGTCGGCGCCGAGACGTACGACTGGCGGGACGTCTGGACGGTCGGCGGCGAGCGGCGCCAGGGCACCGAGTGGCAGGAGGGGTGGGCCGAGGAGAGCGGCGAGATAATCCACGTGATCGGCCGCGATATCATCCAGCACCACACCGTCTTCTGGCCCTCGATGCTCCGGGGGGCGGGCTACAACGAGCCCCGGGCGGTGCTCGCGACCGGCTTTGTCGGTATCGACGGCAAGGCGCTCTCCACCTCGCGGAACCGCGCCGTCTGGGCCGACGAGTACCTCGAGACCGGCTTCCACCCCGACCTGTTTCGGTACTACATCGTGACGGGGGCGGGCCTGGAAACCGACGTCGACTTCTCCTGGGACCGCTTTGCCGAGCGGGTCAACGGCGAACTCGTCGGCAATCTCGGCAACTTCTGTTACCGCGCGCTGCTGTTTGCCCACCGCAACTACGACGGCACGCCCGACGCGGAGCCGAGTCCGGAGGTCCGCGAGCGGGTCGAGGATGCCGTCGCCGCGTTTGAGGACGCGGTGGCCGACTACGACATCCGGGCGGTCGGCGAGGCGGCTGTCGGGCTCGCCGATTTCGGCAACGAGTATATCCAGCGCAACGAGCCCTGGAATCTCGTCGACGACGACCCCGACCGGGCCGCCCAGGTCATCCGGGACTGCGTCCAGCTGACAAAGGCGTGTGCCGTACTGATGCAGCCGGTCATGCCCGAGACCGCAGCGCGGCTGTGGACCCAACTCGACGAGGACGGCGCAGTCGCCGACGCCGCCCTCGAGGACGCGCTGGCGGCCCCGCCCGCCGAGTTCGGCGAGCCGGAGGAGCTGTTCACACAGGTCGACGACGAGCGCGTCGCCGAGTTGAACGGGCTGTTGCGCGAGCGAGTCGCCGCGGCGGGTGACGACAGTGACGACGGCGACGCCAGCGCACCGGAGGCGGACGAGACGGAGGCAGGGGGCCCCGAGGACAACGACCTGGAGCCGCTCGCCGACGGCCGGGTCTCCTTCGAGGAGTTCCGGGAACTCGACATGCGGGTCGGGGAGGTCACGGCCGCGGAGCCGGTCGAGGACTCGGACAACCTGATGCGTCTGGAGGTGGATATCGGGGTCGAGACCCGGCAGGTCGTCGCCGGGGTCAAGGGGCTGCACGACGCCACGAACCTGCCGGGGACGCGGTGTATCCTGCTGGCAAACATGGAAAAGGCGGAGCTGTTTGGCTACGAGTCGAACGGAATGGTGCTGGCGGCCGGCGAGGAGGCCGACCTGCTGCGGACCCACGCGGACGCGCCGGTGGGCACACGGGTGCGGTAGCGGAACTGGTCGTGGTCCCACCGGTGCGGTCACGCGGCCGGTGACCGGTCACGCGACCGATGAGGGAGGTTTTTATCGCTGGGCAATCAACATCAGCTATGCCTGCGCCCGACGACAGCGAGGAGTGGCGGTTCTCGCTCGAGGATATAGAGGACGGGGAGGCAAGCGAGGACGGCCAGCCGGGTGAACACGGTGGTACAGAGCCCGACACAGACGGGAACGTCGCCGGCACGCTACGTCCGGAACGACCGGTCACGCCGGGGAGTATCAACCCGGAGAACGCCTTTTTTATGCTGGTCGGCGCGCTGATCGCCGGGTTGTTTGTCGGTGCGGTCCTCTCGCTGGCGCTGTGAGCCGGCTGATCCACCACAAAACGAAGTATTCACTACCCGCCACGACAAAGCCGGGCACATGACGGACACTGACGCGGACCTCTCGCGCCGTGGCTTCATCCGGGCAGCCGCCGGCGGAGCCGCCGCGACAGCCGCGACCGGCGCCGCGGGTACCCCGGCTGCCGCCGCCGAGGAGGGCGGCGGTGAAGCCGGGGGCGGCGAGCCCGACTTCGGCGGCTGGCTCGGCGACGTCAGTAACTTCGACGGCGTCGAGGACGTGCGTGGCAGCGACGAGGTCACCGTCGACGTCGGCACGGAGGCAAACGGCGGTGACTACGGCTACGGCCCCGCCGCCGTCCACGTCGACAACGGCGCCACCGTCGCCTTCGAGTGGACCGGCAACGGCGAACACAACGTCGTCCACCAGGACGGCGACTTCGAGAGCGACCTCCTCGCCGAGGCCGGTGTCAACTTCGAACACACCTTCGAGGAGGACGGTGTCTACAACTACTACTGCACCCCACACCGCGGCCTCGGCATGAAAGGCGCCGTCGTCGTCGGCACCGACTACCCCACCGCCGGCGGCGG
>CAZQZE010000230.1:0-4032 GCA_964597715.1 uncultured Halobacteriales archaeon | reverse complement strand
GGCCGTCGGGCGCTGATGCTCGAGCCACAGGGTGAACGTCGCCCCCCGATCGAGCCGGCACAGCGAGTAAAGCAGTCCAACATCATCCGCGCCCAGGGTGAAAAGCAGAGCCAGATCCTGGAGGCACAGGGTGACTCCATCTCGACGGTCCTGCGCGCAAAGTCCGCCGAGTCGATGGGCGAGCGGGCGGTCATCGAGCGCGGGATGGAGACCTTAGAGGAGATCGGCAAAGGCGAGTCGACAAAGTTCGTCCTCCCCCAGGAACTCACCTCGCTGGTGGGCAGGTACGGCAAGCACCTCCAGGGGTCGGACGCAAAGGAGAACGGCCACACACTGGAGGGGCTCGACTTCGACGACGAGACCCGGGAGATGCTCGGACTCGACGACATCGAGGAGATCCTCGGCCAGATCGACCAGGAGGCCGAGGCCGACATCGAGGAGATGGAAGCCCAGGCCCAGGCCGTCAAGGAGGGGTCGGCCGGCGCGGAGATCCGGGACCCCGACAAGGTGATCGAGGAGATGGACCAGGAGATGGAGGCCGTCGAGGGCGCCGACTTCAACGCCGAGGACGGTAACGGCGAGTCGGGCTGAGCGGGCGGCACCGGACCAACCCTTTTGAGTGCGAGTGACCTACAGAACGTATGACCCGTGACGGCGACGGGGATGTCGACCCCGAGAAGCGGGCGACACTGCGTCGCTTCGCCGCGCTCGGGGCTGTGACGCCGCTGTCGCGGTTTGCCGGCACCGCGTCGGCAAACGGTGACACGGCGAGCGACAGCGACACCCGTGACGCCCTGGTCGGCTACGTGGGCGCGACGCCGGGTGCTCACTTCTCGCGGGTGCGTGACGACCTCAAGCTGGGGACCGGCGAGACACAGTACCACCTCCGGGAACTCGAGGAGAGCGGAACCGTCGAGAGCCGCAAAGACGGCGACTACCGGCGGTACTTCATGGCCGGGCGCTTCGACGAGTTTCAGCAGGTTGCGCTGGGATATCTCAGGCGGGAGACCCCGCGCCGGATGGTCGTCGAGCTGTTGCGAGACCCTACAGTGAGTGCCGCCACCATCGCCGACCGGCTCGGTGTCTCGCGGCCGACGGTCAGCAACTACGCCGCCGACCTCGAGCGGGCCGGTATCCTCACCCGGAAGGGAGGGTACACGCTCGCCGAACCCGAGGCGCTGCTGGTTCTGTTGGTCCGTTATGCCGACTCGTTCGGGCAGGCGGCCGCCGCGCTCGCGGACGAGGCCCCGGAGCTACTCACTCACGACGCGTGACCATCCACGTCGTCGAGGAGGAGTACCCCCACTTCTCGACGTCGAGGCCGAACTCCCCGCGCTGGAGCGCCGGCATGTTCGTCCCGACCTCCTTTGCGGAGAGACCCACGGTCTCGCCGATGAGCCGCGACTTGAAGTAGGTCTGGTCGTCGGCGTGTTCGTGGAGATGGTCGAGGATGCGCCGTTGCTTCTCCGAGAGGCTGGCCCCGCTCGCGTCGGCAGTCGCGCTCATACCCGATGTAGCGGGGACACACCTAAACCGGATTTGGTACGGACGGTTAACAGGCTGCCGTCTTGCGGTTTCTCGCCACTCGGCCCCGGACTGGCGCGCGGGTGGGTCGCGACACGGCCTCCCGAGACCGACGTCAAGAGGTGAACGCGGTCCTGCGGTGGCGGTTGGTACGGCTGGAAACCCTGGCCTCACGACACCGCCTCTTCGATGACCTCACCGACGGCAAAGTTGGACTTTACCTCGGTGACCTCGACTTTGACCCGCTCGCCGACCTCGGCGCCGGGGACGATGATCACGTAGCCACGCTCGACGCGGGCGATACCGTCGCCCTGTTTGCCCAGGTCCTCGATCTCCACGTAGCGTATCTCGCCCGGTTCGACCGGGGGCTGGGGGTCGCCGGTCGGGGGTTCCGTCGTCTCCTCGGAGACGGTCGTTTCGGGGGTGCCGGCCTCGATGAGGGCGACCCGGTAGGTCCGGTCGGCTCCGACGGAGCCGGTTTCGACCTCGCGTTTCGGTACCTCGACGACGTAGCGGTCACCGTCAGCCGAGACGTCCGCACTGAACAGACACAGCAACTCATTCGAGATTTCCAAGGGTAGCTAGACCTCCGAACGCAGGTAGAGCGTCGTGGTTGATAGTAGTTGCCGTCGCTCCGGTCACTCGTAGGGGTGTCCGTCGGGGCGTTTCTGCCCTTCGGAGTCGTGAACGACCACACCGTCGGCGTCGACGGGTTCGTAGGCGTCACGGACGGCGACCGCCTCCTCCAGTTCCCGCACGGCTCGCTGTTTCAGGGTTGCCGCCAGTTCCGCCGCCGCCTCGCGGGAGATATCCCGGCCGAGTCCCTCACACTCGTGGGCGCGAACCAGCTCCGCGCTGTCGACAGAGCCCGCGACGGCGCCGTCTGCCTGCGGGACCTCGGGCCCCGCGCTGTCGACGGCCTCGCCCATCGGCTGGCTGGTCCCGCCGAGTGCGACGCTGAACGGGTACGTTTGGCAGATCAGCGGCCGGTCCTCGTGGACGGTGCAGGTCCCGGTGCCCTGCTGGCCGTCATCGGCCGTCGTGTCTCCGTCCTCGGTGTCCTCCTCGTAGAAGGCACAGTCACCACAGCCGTCGGTCTGGAGCGCCCACTCGAAGGTCTCACCCTCGGGGCCGTCGGCACCCTCGGTCAGCCCGAAGGGGGTCGGTCGGGCGACGTCGCGCCAGTCGTAGTCGCCTGTTTCCTGGAGTTCGCGCACCTCGTCCGGAAAGACCGTCGCGGTGTGTTCCTCCGTGCCGTCGTCTGTCTCGATGGCCTTGCAACAGCCCCCACACCGGGTGCACTCGAAGCCGATCTCCTCGATCGCGTCGGCGACCTCCTCGACGTCGAGGGCGCGGGCTCGCTCCAGTTCGGTCTCCAGGGAGTCCACACCCTCTACTTTGGCCGGCGGAACAAAAGCGCCTCGCCGGGGCGCGGCCGGACAGCCCTCTCGTGTGCTGTGCCGTCGGGCGAACAGTCAAATACGCGGGCCCCGCATACCGGCCACATGCCACAGGGGTACGACCACGCGCGGGTCCAGGAGTTCTGGCAACACGCCTGGGACCGCGAGAACGTCTACGAACTCGGCGAGGCGGCCGACCCGACCTACGTGCTGGGGATGTTCCCCTACACCTCCGGCAGCCTCCACATGGGCCACGTCCGCAACTACGCCATCACGGACGCCTACGCCCGCTACCGACGGATGCGCGGCGACGAGGTGCTCCACCCGATGGGGTGGGACGCCTTCGGGCTGCCCGCCGAAAACGCCGCCTACGAACGCTACACCGACCCACAGTCCTGGACCGAGGCCTGTGTCGAGCGGATGCGCGAGGAGATGGAGTCACTCGGCTTTGGCTACGACTGGTCCCGGGAGGTGACCACCTGTGACCCCGAGTACTACCGGTGGAACCAGTCCTTTTTCCGACAGTTCTTCGAGGAGGACCTGGTCGAGTACACCTCCGCCGCGGTGAACTGGTGTCCGGACTGTGAGACGGTGCTCGCCGACGCACAGGTCGACGACCACGGCGGCGAGGAGGTCTGCTGGCGGTGTGAGACACCGGTCGGACGCCGCGAACTCGACCAGTGGTTCTTCACGATCACCGACTACGCCGACGAACTGCTCGAGGGGCTTGAGGACCTGGACGGGTGGCCCGACAGCGTCCGGGAGATCCAGCGCAACTGGATCGGGAGACAGGAGGGTGACGCGGTCGCCTTCGAGATACCGGGCCACGGCGAGGTCGACGTCTTTACATCGCGCCTCGACACGGTCTACGGGGCGACCTACGTGGCGGTCTCGCCGGGCCACGACCTGGCGGTCTCGCTGGCCGAGGAGGACGACGACGTGGCCGCCTACCTCGAGCGAACCCGCGGGGACGGGGGGATGACCGGCGTCGCCACCGACGCGGTTGCGGTCAACCCCGTCACCGGCGAGGCGGTGCCGGTCTACGTCGCCGCCTACGTCCTCGACGACGTCGGGACGGGCGCGGTGATGGGTGTCCCTGCCCACAACG
>CAZQZE010000229.1:0-4048 GCA_964597715.1 uncultured Halobacteriales archaeon | reverse complement strand
TCGACGACATCTGGAGCGGCCTGTTTCTCAAGCGGGCCTGTGACGTCCTCGGCAAACAGGTCTACAACGGTCACCCACTCTGTGAGCACAACAAGGCCCCCCGGTCGACGTTCTCGGACCTGACCAACGAGGTCCACGGCCTGGAGCTCAACGAACACATCTGGGAGGTGGTCGACGACGCCGGGGCCGACGCCGACAGCTACGCCGGCGTCGCCCGCGATATCGCCCGCCGGCTCGCGGACGGTGACTTCTCGGCCTACGAGAACGGCGCCTTCCTGAACCACTGTGGGGAGTACACACTCGACTGGCTGGACTGTCTCGACGCGCTGACCGACGCACAGCCGACCGCTGTTGCACAGCCTGCGGGGGACGACTGACACATGACCGACGACACGACACCACAGACCGACCGGCGCACCGACACGGCTACACCCCGCCTCTCGCGGCGGAAACTACTCGCAACAACGGGGCTGGCAGGGGCGTCCGCCCTCGCCGGCTGTGGCGGCTTCGTCGGCGACGGCAGGGACGGGGGACCGTCGGCCGACCAGGTCGGACTGGCACAGTTCCGCGGGTCGGGGCCGCTGGTGGAGTCCCGCGGCGAGCTTGGGGGGAGCCGGATCGCCGACCTGCCCGACCTCTCCGGGGACCTGAACCTCTATCTCGGGGGTGGCGAGGGGGGGCTCTACCTGGACCTGCTCGACCTGTTTGCCCGGCGCTACGACGACTTCTCCTACAGCCAGCGTATGGACTCGTCGGCGAGCCTGGCCAACACCGTCGTCACCGAGGTGGAGCAGGGAAGCAGCCGGGCGGACGTGTTCATCTCTGTCGACGCCGGCTCGCTGGCCGCCGTCGCCCAAGCCGGTGCCGCCGAGTCACTCCCCGCCGAGGTGAGTGGTATGCCGGACGCCGACTTCGCCACCGACAGCTGGGTCGGTGTCGCCGGCCGCGCCCGTGCTATTCCCTACAACACGAACCGGCTCTCCGCGAGCGACATCCCGGACACGGTCCAGGCGTTCCCGGAGGTTGCGGCCTTCGAGAACGACCTGGGCTGGGCGCCGAGCTACAGCGCCTTCCAGTCGTTCGTCACCGCGATGCGACTCCTGCGCGGGACGGAGACCACCCGACAGTGGCTCGTCGACCTCCGGGAGATGGGGGCGCTCACCTTCGACAACGAGTTCCTGGTGTCGACCAGTGCCGCCGACGGCGAACTCGCCGCGGGCTTTGCGAACCACTACTACGCCCTCCGGGTGCGCAACTCCCGACAGGACGCGCCGCTCGACCTGGCCTTCACGAGCGGGGACGCCGGCGCGCTCATCAACGTCTCCGGCGGGCTCGTCGTTCAGGGGACCGAGAACCGGGACCTCGCGAACCGCCTGTTGCGCCACCTCCTCTCCGCGGAAGCACAGGAGTTTTTCGCCACCCGCACGTTTGCCTATCCGACTGTGCCGGAAATCCCGCCGGCCGGTGGCCTCCCGAGCGTCGACGAGTTGAATCCGCCGGATATCGACCTCACGCAACTCTCGGACCAGGACGCCACCTTAGACCTGCTACGGGAGACGGACGTCCTCTGATACATGCCAGACGACACCAGCGGAGTCACGGACGGTGGCCGGACGACAGTCCGGCCGGGCAGCCTGCGCGCCCGCCTGAGCGCTCTCCTCCCCGGGGCGCTGACTGCCGTCTCCGCCGTTGTCGCCCTGGCCCTGCTCGTCCCGCTGGTCTGGGTGGTCATCCAGGCCACACAGCTAAACGTCACCCGGGCGCTCGACTTCTTTCTCCGGCCTGACACCCTGGGTATCGCCCTCAACTCCGTCGTCCTGGTCGCGGCTGTCACGCTCGGCTCGGTGTTGGTCGGCGTGCCCCTCGCCTTCCTGACCGTCCAGACCGACCTCCCGTTCCGGCGGTTCTGGACAGTCGTCGCCGCCCTCCCGCTCGTGGTCCCGAGCTACATCGGTGCCTTTGCGTTTGCCTCGCTGGTTGGCCCCCGCAGCAGTTTCTACGGCCTGTTCGGGACAGCGGTCGTCCTGACCCTGTTTTCCTACCCGTACGTCTTCCTGACGACGCGGGCCTCGCTGCGCTCGTTCGACGGGACCGTCGTGGAGGCCGCCCGGACGCTGGGTGAGGACCGGCTGACCGCGTTCCGACGGGTCACACTCCCGCAGGTCTGGCCCGGTGTCGCCGCCGGGTCACTGCTGGTCGCCCTCTACACGCTCTCGGACTTCGGGACGCCGATGATCCTCCAGTTCGACGTGTTCACGCGCGCGATCTATCTCGAATTCACGGTCAACAACCTGGGCTTTGCCGCCCTGCTGTCGCTCGTGCTCCTCGTGTTCACGCTGGTCATCCTCGCGGGGGAGTCCCGCCTCGGCACCAGCGCCGAGGGTGCCCACGTCTCCAGCGGGAGCCGCCGGGCCGGCCGGCTCGAACTCGGCGTCTGGACGTGGCCCGCCCTCGGGTTCTGTGGGCTGGTTGCCGTCCTCGGCCTGGTCGTCCCGCTCGGCACGCTGGTGAGCTGGCTGTTCCGGGCCGAGCCGGGCTACGCCGCCGGGGGGTACACCTTCCAGTTGGAGTACGTCTGGAACTCGCTGTCGGTCGCGGCCGCCGCGGCCGCCGTTGCGGTGTTTGTCGGCACTCCGGTGGCGTATCTCGCGGCCCGGGGCGACGGGCTGCTGGCCTCGCTGCCCGAGCGGGCGACCTACATCGGCTACGCCACCCCGGGCGTGGTGATGGGGCTCTCGCTCATCTTCTTCGGGCTGAACGTCGCCGGCGCGCTCTACGGGACCGTCGGCATCCTCGTCTTTGCCTACGTCGCCCGCTTTGTCCCGCAGGCGGTGGGGATCATCGAGTCGTCGGTCCTCCAGGTCGACCCGGAACACGACGAGGCCGCCCGCTCCATGGGTGACGGCCCGCTGCGGTCGTTCCGGCGGACGACCCTCCCGCAGGTGACACCCGGCGTACTCGCCGGCGGGGCGCTGGTCTTTCTGACCACGATGAAGGAGCTGCCGGCGACCCTGATGCTCCGGCCGTTCGGGTTCGAAACGTTCGTTACCTACATCTGGAAGGTACAGGAGGCGGGCTACTACGGCCAGGCCGCGGTGCCGGCACTCGTGCTCGTGCTCGTGTCGGCGCTCTCGATGGCGGTCATCCTGAGCCAGGAGCGATACGATGTCACATAACGCCCGGCCGGACGCACGCGCGGACGCTGCCACCGGGAGCGGCGGGGCCGGGGACGCCGAACCCGGCGACGGGATGCTCGAACTCGAGGGGGTAACCCGGGCGTTTGGCCCCGAGACCGCCGTCGAGAGCTTTTCGCTGTCGGTTCCCGAGGGGGAACTGCTCACGCTGTTGGGCCCCTCGGGCTGTGGGAAGACGACGACACTCCGGCTGGTCGCCGGCCTCGACGAGCCGACCGCGGGCACCGTCTCGGTCGCCGGCGAGGTCGTCGCCGGCAACGGCACCTTCGTACCCCCGGAGGACCGCGACGTTGGCCTGGTCTTTCAGGACTTCGCGCTCTTTCCACACCTCACCGTCGCGGAGAACGTCGCCTTCGCACTCGACGACTGGCCCGCCGAGCAACGGGCGACCCGCGTCGAGGAGTTACTCGAACTCGTGGAGATGACCGACCACCGCGGGAAGTCACCCAGCCAGCTCTCGGGCGGCCAGCAACAGCGGGTCGCTCTCGCTCGCTCGCTGGCCCCCGAGCCGGAGGTTATTCTGCTGGACGAGCCGTTCTCGAATCTCGACGTACGGCTCCGGGTCGAGATGCGCGAGGAGGTCCGTGACATCCTCAAGCGGACCGGGGTCACCGCCGTCTCGGTCACCCACGACCAGGAGGAGGCCCTCTCCATCTCCGACCGCGTGGCGATCATGAACGACGGGCGACTGGAGCAGGTCGGCCAGCCCGAGGTCGTCTTCGAGAACCCCCGGTCACGCTTTGTCGCCTCCTTCCTGGGCCGGGCGTCGTTTCTCACGGGTCGTGTGCGCGGAGGGACCGTCGAGACCGAACTCGGGACGCTCCCGACCGACCGGTTCAACGGCCCCGTCGAGG
>CAZQZE010000228.1:0-4049 GCA_964597715.1 uncultured Halobacteriales archaeon | reverse complement strand
ACGGAAGTTAAGCCCGCCAGCGTTCCGGCAAGTACTGGAGTGGGAGACCCTCTGGAAACGTCGGTTCGCCGCCTCCCATTCATACTCTCGCTTCGAGCGGCCGCCACGTGCGGCCGCTGTTTCCATCCAGCGAGTGGCGACGCTCTGTCGCTGAACAGCTGCCGACTCTCTTTGGTACTGTCGTGTCCCCCCGACCCCTGGCATCGGGGTACGCCAGGATACTCGCCGACCAGCAGTATACTCTCTATGCAGGTGTGACACACACTCGTAGCCCGGGACTATCGTTACGACTTTAGTCCGACACCGGATACAGTAGAGTGGGCCAAGGTGGCAGAGTCTGGCCGAACGCGTCCGCCTGCAGAGCGGATCATCCCCGGTTCAAATCCGGGCCTTGGCTCTTCCCGTATGAGCACGCCGTGAGCGCGTGTGAGGCGTCACCGGATTCGAACCCTGGCAGTCGCGCGCACCGAGCGCAGCGAGTGAGCACGTCTGCGTCCGGTTCAAATCCGGGCCTTTGCTTTCGCACGTTACCCCAAAGCCCGAGACGACATTATCGCTGCCTATGCCCGGCGGTCGTTTTATCGAAAACACGAGAGAGCCGTCCGGACGGGGTGACCTTTCGACTCAGCTCCGCTCACATTAGTGTAGCAGACTGTGGTCGACGAGGAGGAGAAACCCACACGAGTGCTGCTCGGTGCCGGGAGACGGCATTAGACTCAGAGTTTAGCCGCCTGCGGAGCCGTGCGCGCTGAATCTCCGACCTCTTCTTTGACTGTGACGACAAATTCGAGGGGCAAGTGAACGTCCTGTGGCACCTTCCTGACGGGCACATACTTCGGTGGTTGGCACGTGGCGGGCCGGATGACCGCCGAGGAACTGGACGTGGAGTTCGAATATGTCCGCCACCTCTACCGCACGCCCCGACAGGTCGGCCTCGTCACCGGATACGAGGGTTCCACAATCAAAGAAACCGAACGGACGCCGAAGCAAAAGGACGAGACCCATCGCAAGCACACCGACTACATCACGACCGATCGTGGCGACGAGGCGCTTCGACGACATTTCCTCGGGATGAAAGAGGTCGTTTCGCTCGACCGACCGCCGGAGTCGCCCGCCAGCCCTGGCCGGACAGCGCCAACCCGGTATCGTTGCCGTCATCGACCCTCGGAGTTGCAGCCCGAGAGACACCGGTCCGGGGTTTTATACCGTACAGCCGGAGATGACTGTATGGACACTGCCCTCCACAGACCCGAGCCCCTGGCCGCCCGTGCTGTCGAGCCCGCGGACACGCCCGGGGTGTGTGCCGACCACACTACCGCGGTGCCCGACGACCAGGACCGACCGGCCGCCAACGGCGGGGCCGTGCACGCTCCCGACCGGGCAGCACCTGACCGAGCGGAGTCCCGAGGCGGCTGAGATGCTCCGAAAGCTCGGTCACACCGTCGCGACCAACTACTTCCTCGGAGTCTCCGTTCTGAGCCTCGGCCTCGTGGCCTTCGCACTGGCCCACGGGCTGTTGCTCTACTCCGTCTCCCACCTCCTGATGGGGGCGCTCTCGTACGCACACCACGTCGTTCACATGTCGAGTCCACTGGACGATATCGAGGACCGGTACGTCGCGGACAGTCTCAGGTGACCACCATTCCCGGGTTGGGGCCTGTACTCGCGCTCAGAACAGCGGAACGAACCGGAAGGTGAGCCCCGACAGAGAGGGATGACGGTCAGCCGTCGCCGTTCGCGGCGTCTGCCTCTCCGTCGTCTTCCTCGTCCTCCTCGTCCTCGCCGCCAGTGTCGCCGCCTACCGCCTCGATCTGTTCCTCGAGTGTCTCCTCGACGGTCTGTTCGACGGTCTCGCCGACTGTCTCGTCGACGGCCTCTTTGACACTCTCGCCGACAGTCTCCTCGACGGTGTCGTCGACGGTCTGTTCGACGGTTTCACCGACCTTCTGCTCGACGGTGTCGTCGACGGCTTCCTCGACAGTGTCGCCGACCGTCTCCTCGACGGTGTCGTCGACAGCCGCCTCGACAGTGTCGCCGATCTTCTGCTCGACGGTGTCGTCGACGGCTTCCTCGACGGTCTCCCTGACCGCGGTGGTCATCCAGTCGGGGTCGAACCGGGCCATCTTCCAGACGACGTGTACGACGTATGAGATCAGAACACCAAAGCCAAAGGCCAGTCCGATACCGCTGCCGACAACCAGGATCAGCCCGACAGAGACCGCGATCAGCAGCCCGTACCCGAGGTCGACGAGCGAGTCAACCCGGCTCGGGTTCACAGCGCCTCCTGCGCGGTTCCGGACCGCGCCGCGCCGAGACCGGTTTGCCATCCGCTTGCTGAGAGAGAATACATCGCGTGTCTCTACAGAGCCGTCCTCGGCTCAAGTACCTTCGCAAGCGCGGCCGAGACCCACCGCAGGCGGCCGCCAGCCCCCGGCCACAGCCGCGCTGTCCTCGCGCACGCGACCCCTTTAGCCTCCTCAAGGGTCCATGCGCCCGGATGTCGGTCGTCCCCGCGCCGCAGGGCCCGAGTGGTCCAGCAACACCCCTCGGATTCAGGGACGGGCGCCCCCGGTCTCGCGCTGTTTGGCGTGGACCGTGTTCGTCCGGCGTGGCTCGCGGCGGGCGTGCTGGGTGGCCCCGGGATACTCACCTGTGTGGCGGTCCTCGCCGTGACCGGCCGCCCGGTCACGCCTCACCGCCCGTCACGGCCGAGAAAATCCGCGAGTACCGGCGTTAGCGCCGCGGGGTCGTCGTACTCCTCGACGGTCACGCTGTCGTTGCCCCGGACCATCGCCGAGAGGTCGTGCGCGCCGTCGGGGCGGTAGAGACAGCACACCGGCGTCCCCCAGGCGACCGCGCGGCCGAGTTCGTAGCCGACACCGAGACTGGGCGTGGTCACCTCGGCGACCACGGCGTCGGCCTGCCGGAGCCACGCGAGGTCCTGGTCGTAGATGTCGTCGTCCGAGAGCCCCGCCGCCGCCTCCTCTGCCTCGACGTCCTCGGCGCCGACGTGCTCTGTGAGGACGTCGCCGTGGCGGTTTAGTATGTCGATGATTTCGCGGTAGAGCGCGGCGTCGTCGCGCCCGCCACGGACCGAGCCGCTGAAGAAGATATCCATACCCGACCCTACCCGCGAGCCGTGGAGTACGCTTCGGTTCCAACCCGGGAACGTCCCGTACCGCCGTCCGGACCCTGTGGCGCCGTGCGAGGTGCTGGCCGCCGCCCTCCGGCATGGTACCGGCGGTGAACGCGCCAGAACCGACCGCTCGGCCTCGTGGCTATTATGTGTCGAGCAGTTCGCCGGCGATAATGTCCTTCTGAATCTCGCTGGTCCCCTCGCCGATCTGGTAGATCTTCGCGTGGCGGTACTGGCGTTCGACGGGGTACTCGCGGGTGTAGCCGTTGCCGCCGTGGAGTTGGATGGCGTCGCTGGCAACCGCCTCCGCGACCTCGGAGGCGTAGAGTTTGGCCATGCTGGCGAGTTTGGTGGCCTTCTCGTCGCGGTCGACCCGGGCGGCGGCGTCGTAGGTGAGTCGCTTCGCGTTCTCGACCTTGACAGCCATCTCCGCGATGGTGTGCTGGACGGCCTGGAACTCGCCGATCGCCTGGCCGAACTGCTCGCGTTCCCCGACGTACTCCGTTGCCTCGTCGAGACACCGCCGGGCGATGCCCAGCGCCTGGGCGGCGATCCCCACCCGCTCCTCCTCGAAGAACTCCATCAGCTGGTAGAAGCCCCGGTTTTCCTGGCCGACGAGGTTCTCGGCGGGGACGCGAACCCCGTCGTATCGCAGCTGGGCCGTGTCCGAGGCGTTCCAGCCCATGGTGTCGATCTCCTGTTCGACCTCGAACCCCTCGCGGTCGGTCTCGACGAGTATCGCGGAGATACCGCCGTGGCCCGCCTCCCCGGTGCGGCACATCGTCAGCACGTAGTCGGCGATCGAGCCGTGGGTGATGAACGTCTTCACGCCGTCGATGACGTACTCGTCGCCGTCTCTTTCGGCGGTGGTCTCGATGCTCGCGGCGTCGCTGCCGTGCTCGGGCTCGGTGTT
>CAZQZE010000227.1:0-4053 GCA_964597715.1 uncultured Halobacteriales archaeon | reverse complement strand
CTCTCCGTCGGACGTGGGGTGCGAAATGTTCTGTCCGACAGTATGAGCAGGCCACAAGACCGGGCTCTACTCCCCTCTCGAGACGTACCACGTCGTCCCGTTGGTGTAGGCCCACGCCTCGACCCCCGGCCCCCCGTCCCGGCTTCGGAGTTGCCGCATGAACGCCCCGACCTCCTTTGCCGAGAGGTCGAGGTCCGCGGCGATGAACCGGCTCTTGACGTAGAAGGCACCCTCCTCGCGGACGCGCGCAGAGAGATACGTCACCAGCGGGCCGGCCTTTGCCGGCAGCCCCGCCGGTCCGGTCCCGGCCTCGGTCTCCGCACTCCGGTCAGCGTCCGGCACAGCCTCCGGCGCGGTGGTGTCGGGGCTCACTGTGGGGAGTAGCCGTGGCCGGCCAGCAGACAGAACGCGTTCAGCGCCAGCAGGCCCGCGACGAGCAGCGACCGGTCGCCGGCCACGCCGGAGAGCAGGGGGAGATACACGACCGGCAGCAGGACCGACCCCCAGAAGGCCAGTCGGCGGACATGGGTGACGACTGCCGGGGCGGGGGTGTCCTCGATACGTCTCGGGATGGGGACTGTTCGGGGTGTCATTCCTGGTTTGACTCTCGGCCCACCGGATAAAGACACTCCCGGAGACTCAAACAGCGATTTGACCGCCGGACACCGGCGGGCCGGCAACCGCAGTCAGCCGAGCGTCTCGTACTGTTCGCGCAGCTTGGCGGCGGCGTCCCCCATCTGCTCGCGCTCGAACCCCCCGAGCTCCCACTCGATGACCTCCTCGACGCCGTTGCTCCCGAGTTTGACGGGGACGCCGAAGGCAACACCCTCGTGGCCGTACTCCCCCTCCAGTTTCACGGATGCGGGCACCACCTCGCCGGTGTCCCGGAGGATAGCGTCGACCATGTGGGCAACACCCTGTGCGGGCCCCCACTCCGTCGCCCCTTTGCGCTCGATGACGCTCATCGCGGACTCCTGCAGGTCGGCGAGGATCTCCGTCCTCTCGTCGTCGGTCACCGCCAGGTCCTTGCCGTCGACGCGGACCTTCGAGAAGACCGGGACCTGGGCGTCGCCGTGCTCCCCGAGGATGGTCGCCTCGACGTTCCCGACGGGAACACCGAAGCGCTCCGAGAGGACGTAGCGAAAGCGTGCGGAGTCGAGCCGGCCGCCGAAGCCGACGACCTTCCCGCGGTCACGGTCGCCGGTCTCGTAGAGGTGTCGGTTCAGCAGGTCGACAGGATTGGAGGTGGTGATGGAGACGAAGTCGTCGTTGTACTCGGCCAGTGACGCCCGGATATCCTCCATGATCGGGGCGTTGTCGTCGGCCAGGTCCAGCCGGCTGTCGCCCGGCGAGCGCGGGAGGCCGGCGGTGATGACGACGATGTCGGAGCCCTCGGTGGCGGCGTAGCCACCCTGGTAGACGTCGGTATTGGCGTCGTAGGCGACCCCGTGGTTGGTGTCAGCGGCCTGGCCGACAGTGGTGTCCTCCTGTTCGGGGATGTCCACGAGGACCAGCTCGTCGGCGATATCGCGGAGTGCGATGCTGTAACCCGCTGCGGCGCCGACAGTGCCCGCGGCACCGACAATGCTTACCTTTGCCATGTCACATACGCCCCTCGGCCCGACGTTAAACATGTCGGAACGCCCCGGGCAGCCTCCCGCAAACCCTTTTCCTCGCAATCGCCTCGTCCGTATATGAGCGATTTCGACAAGGAAGCCGAGCGCGAGCGCCTCCGCGAGAAGTACGAACAGGACCAGCAGGACCGCCAGGCCACCGAGAAGATGAGCGAACTCCTCCTCCAGGGGGCGACGATGACGAACGCCCACTGCTCGGACTGTGGCGACCCGGTCTTCCGGTACGAGGGCCAGGCGTTCTGTGCCACCTGCGAGAAGACCGTCGACCGCGATGACGGCGCCGACAGCCCGGACGCCCCTGACGGGAGCGAGGACACCAGTGCCGCCGGCGCCGCGGCGAGCGACAACGGCACCGACGGCGCCGGCGAGGTTTCCGAGGACGCCGAGCGGATCCACGTTGCCTCCCCGGACGAGACACGCGTCCAGTTTGGCGACGACGGCGAGACGGCCGGGGACGGGTCGGCACCCTCCCGGGCGGGCCAGGCCACCGACGAACCCGAGCCGGCGGCCGGCCAGGGGTCCGGGGACGGACCGACGCAGCAACCGACCGAGACGACCACCTCACAGCCGGAGTCGGCACCGGAGCCCACGCGGGCGCCGGGTGTCGACCCGTCCCCGGCCCGGAGCGCTACCGGCTCCCCCGACCGCGGCGCCAACGCCGGCGCCGACCACCCGGCCGGGACGGTTTCGGAGGCCCGGGCATCGCTCGAACGGACGCTTGCGGGCCTGACCCGACGGGCCGCTGCCGCCGAGGACCCCACCCAGGCCCGGGAGTATCTCGCGGCCGCCCGGGAGGCCGCCGAGACGCTGGCGGCGCTGCGACAGTAGTGTCGGTCACCCCTCGTAGGGGCTCCCGGTCACCTCGCGGACCCGTTCGGCCGTCACCTCGCCGACCCCCTGTGCCGCCTGAAGCGCCTCCTCGTCGGCGGTCATGACGGCCTCGACGCTGCCACACTCCGCTAACAGTGCCCGTGCTGTCACGGGGCCAACCTCGGCGATTGCCGCGACGACGTACTCCTGCTGTTCGGCGAGTGTCCGCGACTGCTTCTCGCCGTGGACCGACACCTCGCGGTCGGCCGCCGCCTGTTCGCGCTCGGCGACGACCTCTAGCAGGTCGGCGGTCTCGCTCTCCCCGGCGGTCCGGAGCACGCTGGCGCCGAAGTCCACAGCGAGGGAGGCAAGCGCCCCGTGGATGGCCTTCGGGTGGACGTTGCGCTCGCCGTAGAGCCCCTCGCCCTCGATGACGACGACCGGCCGGTCGTAGTGGCGGGCGGCGTCCCCCACCTGCTCGAACAGCGACCGGTCCCCGCCCGTCAGCGTGTCGAGAAAGTCGGGGACGGTCTTGCGTTCGACGACCACCCGGTCCGAGAGCACGTAGTCCCCGACCGCCAGCGTCTCCAGCCGGGTCTGGACCCCCTCCCGGGTCGACAGGTCCCTGGCGACGGTCGAGTCGAGTTCGCGCTGGTCGGCGACCACCTCGACCCCCTCACCGGCGGGGTCTGCCTCCGCCACGACAGCGTCCTCGGGGTCCGCCGGGGTCCCGGTCGTGTCGTCACTGCTCCCGTCGCCGTCCGCGTCTGTCCGCCCGTCCGAATCGGCCGCGAACGCCCCCAGCCCTGCCTGGCTGTCGTCGCCACCGTCGGTGGTGTTCGACGGGGCACTCCGCTCGTCTGCCGGACTGGCTGCTGTCGGGGCCCCGGCGTCCGCGCTGGCGTCGGTGTCGTCACCGCCGGCGTCCGTGTAGGCGCCGAGGCCGGCCTGTTCGAGCCGGGTCTCGATGGTCCCGGCGGCGTCTTTGAGAGTTCGCAACTCCGCTTCCATCTCCTGCTGGTCGTTACGCGCCTTCCAGAAGTACGCCTCGTCACGGGTGTCCTCGGCGAGTAACACCGTCACCGCGCCCTCGGTCTGGCGACCGGTCCGGCCCTTTCGCTGGATGGCCCGGATGGCGGTCGGAACAGGCTCATAAAACAGCACGAGGTCGACCTCGGGGACGTCGAGCCCCTCCTCGGCGACCGACGTCGAGACGAGCACCTCGAACTCGCCGGCGCGGAACCGTTCGAGCGTGTCCTGCTGTTCGGTCTGGGTCATCCCCTCGCTCCCATCGGTGTCGGACTGGCCGACAAACCGCTCGGTGGTGAAGTGCTCGCCCAGAAAGTCGGTCAGTGTCTCCGCCGTGTCCCGGGACTCGGTAAAGACGATCACCCGCTCGCCGCCCTGGATCCCCAGGGTCTCGGCGAGTTTCATCCGGGCCCGCCGGAACTTCGGGTGGAGGTCGTCGTACTCCCGTGCCAGCCGGACCGCTCGCCGGACCTTCGGCGCGGAGACCAGCCGCTGGTCAGCCTTCGAGGCCCCCGACGAGCGGGCGGCCTCCCGCTGGCGCTCCATGTACTGTCGAAAGGACCTGACGCTCTGGGTCTCG
>CAZQZE010000226.1:0-4076 GCA_964597715.1 uncultured Halobacteriales archaeon | reverse complement strand
TGAGTCCGTACCGGTCGGCGGTCTCACGCCGGAACGCGGCGGCACGCTCGTCCATGGAAACCGTCATTACCCGTCGGCTAAAGAAGGCTTGCTTCCGGTGCCGGCGTCAGTCGGGTTGCGTCCCCGCCGTCTCTCCGGCGGGGCGCGTGTACGTGACGCTGATACGCGCACTCGAGAGTTGGGCCCGGGTGACCGCCTCCTCGGCGGCCTCACCGGGTGCGCCGGCCTCGACGCTCAGCGACATCTCCAGTGCGAAGCAGTCGAACAGCAGGGTTGTCTCCCGGCCGAGCGGCGGGCAAGGGGGTGAGTACCCCGGCTCGCCGCCGGGCTGGCTACTCTGTCTGGCCCCGCTCAGGCTGTCGACCGTCGCCGTTCGCGGGACGCCCGTAGGGACCGTCTCGGTGTCCGCCGGGAGGTTCCACAGCACCCAGAACAGCGGCTTGTTGAACACGCCCAGGTCGGCCTCGGCAACGACCGCAAGCGCCGCCGTCGAGTTCGGGGTCGACTCGACGGCCAGAGGCGGCGACACCCCCTCGCCCTCGCAGGCATATCGGTCGGGAAGCCGCCCGTCGTCGGCAAGCACGGGGCTGGAGACCGAGAGCGGGTCACCGCTGGCGACCCGGCGCTGGACGCAGCCGGCCAGCCCGGCAACCCCACCGGTCGCCAGTCCACCGCCCAGTGTCGCCAGCAGCCGTCGCCGTCGCATACCCACACCAGGGGGGCGAAGGGGTCCTGTCTTTCGCTTTCCTACCGCAGCCGGTCGCGGAGCAGCCGGAGTTCCTCGACCAGCCCGTCGACGACCTGCATCGGCCGGAACCCCGAGTCGGGGTTTTCGGCGGGCTCGAACCCCGCCAGGTCCTCGCGGGGGACCGCGACGAGGCGGCCGGTGGTCACGCGGCGGCCGTCGGCGTCGGCTACCTCCAGCAGCCGGACCGTGCCGTCGTCCTCGTCCACGCCCGTCCCCACGACACGGTAGACGGCGTCGGGGTAGTCGGCGTCGACGGGGCGGTAGTGGTCGTACGGGCTCGGGTCGGACACAGCGACCGATTGCGGCCGGAGGGAAAAAACCGCTCCGGGGTCACAGGACAACCCCGGCGAACCGACTTGTGGCTGGGGCCCGTACCGGGGCTGATGCCAGGGAACGCCGACCTCGGGACGTTCGGCTCGGAGGGCACGGACGACGATACCGCGGACGTGCCGGCGGGAGCAACGGTCTGTACGGTCGCCACACAGACCGAGACCTTCCAGCGGTGCCGGAACGGGTTCTACCCGTGTCCGCGGTCATACCCCAGGACCGACCGCGAATTCGAGTATATGGCCTTCTACCGGACCGCGCCGACCTCGGCCATCACCCACTACGCGTCCGTCGAGGAGCGGACGCTCGAACAGGCCAGCCAGGCGGGGGGTGACGGGGCAGTGATGGACAGCGAGGACTGGGCCGACCTCATCGAACCCTTCTCCGACGAGCGGACGGTCGTGGTCTTTCGGTTCGGAGACCTCCGCGCGCTGGCTGACCCGGTTGTCAACGACCGGACCGGCGTCCGGGGTGCGTGGTACCACACGGTCGGCGACCTGCGGGCGGTCACGTCGCTGTCGGGGCTGTCAGAGCGGGCCGAACAGACGCCCTAAACAGGGTCAGGGGCCGAACTTGTCCCGCGCAGTCCCGGCGAGATAGCCGGTTGCGCCGCCAAAGCCGGCGCCCACCCCGGCACCGACGGGGCCGAGCCGGCTGCCCAGCGCCGCGCCGACACTGGCGCCCACCGACGCGCCACGCTTTGCGTGCTTGTCATCGGACTGCTTTGTACAGGGCATACAGAGAGATGGGGCCGGACGGGCAAAACGGTTCGGCCGCGAACGCGGGCGTTTTTACTGTCGGGACTAACGGTAAATATGCACATCCTGGTGACGGGCGGCAACGGTTTCATCGGGCGGCAGGTCTGTCGGCTGGCGGTCGCGGACGGCCACGACGTGACCAGTGTCGCCCGCAGCGGGCCCCCCAACCCCGACGAGCGCGGGCCCTGGGCCGACGACGTGACCTGGGTCGCGGCGGACGTCTTTGCCCCGGATAACTACCGCGAGCGTTTGGAGGGTGTGGACGCCGTCGTCCACTCTATCGGCATCATCGAGGAGTCCCCAAAGCAGGGCGTGACCTTCGAGCGTGTCAACGGTGACGCCGGCCTCCTCGTCGCCCTGGAGGCCGAGCGTGCAGGTGTCGACCGCTTTGTCTACGTCTCCTCCTCGACGACTCCGCCGGGGGTACGGGCGGCGTACCTCGAGGCCAAACGCCGTGCCGAGGCCGCGATCGAGGACCTCGAGACGGAGACAGTCGTCCTCCGGCCCGGCCCCGTCTACGGGCCGGACCAGCCACACTTCCCGGCCGTCGTAAACAGACTCCTCGCCGCGCTGGGTCGGTTCGAGGGTGTTGCCAAGCGACTCGGCGAGGACCGTCCACTCTCCGTCGAGACTGTCGGCCGGGCCACCTACGCCTGTGCCGGCGACGACGAGGTTGCCGGGCGACTCGACGGGCCTGCCATCGCCGCCTACCGGTAGCCGGCCAGTCACCGTGTGACGCTGAGGCGTAGCCAACCCGCCACCGGCTCAGCCCGGAAAAAAGCGCCCGTGAAAGCCAAATGGGTGGTGGTGGGGGAGCGGCGCCCGGGCCAGTTCCTCGAGGGTGACAGCGTCGAAGACGAGCAGCATCGACCGCTCGGCGTCGACGTCCAGTGCGGGTGCGAGTACGACCCCCCGGTCCTCGTCACCGGCGTCGCCATCGGCGGGGTCGCCGGCCTCGGGGTGACGGACCATCCGGGGTTCCTCGACGTAGACGCCCCGCTCCCACCACTCCCGGGCGCTGCCGGTCTCGGTGTCGACCTTGACGAGCCCGTTTGTCCCCTCACGGTCGGTCGCCTGGCCGTAGACGTACCGGTGGTTGCGGGCCCGGACGGCGCGCGGGACTGTCGGCAGTTCCATCCCGCCGTCGTAGAGGGGCTCGCGGGTGACTGTGCCGCCCCCCGGGCCGTCACCCCCGGGCGCGACCCGGTACCGGGCCAGCCGCCCTGCCGGCACACCCGGGAACCCCTCCTCCTCGAGCGTCCGGAGTGTGAGGGCGTCGACGATAGCGTCGTCCTCGAAGTCGACGAGGTCGACGACCACCTCGTTGCCGTCGTCGTACGCGTTGACGGTGTGAAATGAGAAAACCGTCGGCGCCTGGACCGTGTCCACGTCGCCGGTCTCGCGGTCGACCAACAGGAACCGGGCGCCGGTCTCCGGGCGCCAGTCCAACAGTTCGAAAAAGCCCTCGGTGAACGGCGACAGCGCCCGGAGGATAGCGATCCGCAGCGGTGTCTCCAGGAGGACGACGTACTCGGCGGTCACCGCACAGTCGTGGATATACGCCGGCGTGTCCGTCGGGACCGAGGCCAGACACTCCCGGCGGCGCTCGCCCGCCGGAATCCGGTAGACCTGGTACTCGTGGGTCCGGCCGAAGGTGAGCCCGAAGCCGAACAGGTCCCCCGAGCGTGGGTCCTGGGAGAGGTGGGCGGTCGTCATATCGAGGTCGAGGTCGTCCTCGAAGGCGAACTCGTCGCGGCTGTCGAGGCTGTCGGGGTCGAAGCCAACCCACCGGGGCACCTCGGTCAGCGCGACGTGTTCGCCGTCGATACGGGCGACGTGGATGTTGGCGTTGTCCGTCGGTTCGGGCGGGCCGAGCCGGCGCAGCCAGCCGAGGACCTTTTCGAGCCCGCGCTGGTCGGTGGCGAACTGTCCGGTCGCCTCGCCGCGCTGGGCGTCGGCGTAGGCCTCGGTCCGGAGCAGTCGGTTGGTGTAGCGCACCTCGCCGTCCGCGAAGTCGTACTTGCGGAGCATCGCGAGCCCGTCGAACCAGTGGGTGAGCCGCTGGTCGCCGGCGTCGAAGGTCCCGGGGCCGTTGCGAACCAGCGAGCCCGACAGCCACCCGGGAACTGTTCCCGTGACCGGGAGTCGGTCGTTCTCGACCTCGGTCTCGAGGGAGCGAAACCCCGGCATGAAGGCGGCGTCTGACACGACTCAGCCTGGGGGCGCCGGCCGTATAGCTGTGT
>CAZQZE010000225.1:0-4094 GCA_964597715.1 uncultured Halobacteriales archaeon | reverse complement strand
CCCGGGGACACCCTCGTCATCATCGGCACCGACGAGGCGATCAACCGCTTCGAACGGGAGTTTCAGTCCACCGCCGAGTGACAGAGCGAGCAGATTATCTCCGCCCAGCCGGTGTACTACCTATGGTCAGCGGCGCTATCGTCGACCTGGACGGCACTGTCTACCGCGGCGACGACCTCGTTCCCGGCGCAGCCTCGGGGGTCGACGCGCTCCGCGAACACGGCTGTGCGGTGTGTTTCTTCTCGAACAACCCCACGAAAACCGGGGCAGCCTACATCGAGCGCCTGCAGGACCTCGGGGTCGACGCCCGCGAGGGTGAGGCCTGCTCGGCCGGCGTCGCCACGGCCACCTATCTGGCCGACCACCACGCCACCGACCCTGTCCTGCTGGTCGGCGACGAGGGGTTGGCCGACCAACTCCGGGCTGCCGGCGTCGTGCTCACCGACGACCCCGCCGAGGCGACCGTGCTGCTCGGCTCCTGGACGAACGACTTCGACTACGGCGACATGATGGACGCCATGGACGCCGTCGACGAGGGGACAGTTTTCCTGGGCTCGGACCCCGACCGCGCGATCCCCTACGACGACGGCCGGCTCGTCCCCGGTTCGGGGGCCATCGTGGGGGCACTCGCCCGGACGGTCGGGCGCGAACCCGACCGCGTGCTCGGCAAACCCTCCGACGTTGCACTGGACCTGGCACTCGACCGGCTCGGCGTTCCCGCCGAGGACTGTCTGGTCGTCGGTGACCGCCTCGATACGGACCTGCGACTGGGTGAGCGCGCCGGGATGACGACTGTGCTGGTACTCTCGGGGGTCACCGACCGCACGGATATCGCCGACAGCGAGGTCGACCCCGACCACGTGCTGGAGACTATGGGCGAGGTGGAGCAGGTACTGTAACCGTCGGCTCTCCGGCGGGAGTCACCGCACGCGCAGCCCGTCGTCGGTGGTTAACACCGCTGGCAACCGCGGTCGGCACCCCCCGTCGGCGTCACCCTGTAGAGGGCGCGACGGACGCTCGGTGGCGGCCTACCGCTCGGTGACGAGAAACTCCTGGTCGGGCGCCATCCGGAGGGTCATCTCGGGGGCTGTCGGGGGCTCGCCACTCTCCTCGTTCTCGCCGAGCCAGTAGAGGTCGAACTCCCGGCCGATCGTGGCGAGGGTGAGCTTCGCCTCGAGCAGGGCGAACTCCCGGCCGATACAGATCCGTGGGCCGCCGCTGAACGGGGCGTACGCGAAGTTCGGGATCTCAGAGCGGAGGTCGCCGTCCCACCGGGAGGGTCTGAACTCGTCGGGGTCGTCGAACCACCGCCCGTCGCGCTGGATCTGGCGGATCGGGAAGGCGACGGTCTCGCCCGCGGGGACGCGATAGCCGTCGAAGACAACCTCCTCAGTAGCCACCCGGGGCAGCGAGTACACGGGCGGGTACATCCGTAGCGTCTCGGTGACGAGGTTGTCGGTCACCTCGAGGTCGTCGAGGTCGTCGAGTGTCGGCTCGCCGTCGAGTGTGTCGACCTCCTCGTGGAAGCGCCGGCGAACCTCGTCGTTGTTGGCGAGTGCCCAGAACGCGAAGGTGAGGGTTGTGGTCGTGGTGTCGTGGCCGGCAAAGATCATCGTCACCATCTGGTCGCGCAGCCGCTCGTCGGTGAGCATCCCGGTGTCCTCGGCCACCCCGGACTCCCGGAGCCCGACGAGCAACGAGAGCAGGTCGTCGGCCTCCATCGGGTTCGCCGGCGCGTCGCCGGCCTTCTCGTCGAGCAGCCGCTGTGACTCCTGTTCGAGGGTGTCCTTTGCCCGGCTGAACCGGCGGCGCGAGGGCGTCGGTACCCAGTCCGGCAGGAAATACGAGGTGGGGACGAACCACTCGTGGAGGTTCTCGGCGGCCTCCCGGATGTCGCGGTTCCCGTCGAGTTCGAGCTCCCGACCCAGCAGCGTGGCGAAGATGACGTCCAGGGTCATGTCGGTGAACTCCCGCTGGAGTTCGAACCGGTCACCGTCGCTCCAGCGCGCTGTCCGGCGGCGCACCTGTTCGACCATCCCGTCGGCGTAGCCCATCACGCTGTCGCGCCGGAACAGCGGCTGGAGCGTGTCGGCCTGTTTTTGCCACTCCTCGCCCTCGACGGCCAGTAACCCCTCGCCAAAGGCGATCAGATTGTCCTTTGTCTTCCGGAACTTGTCCATGTCACTGAGCAGCGCCCGCTCCAGGTAGTCCGGATGGCCGAGGATGAACGTGTCCCCCTGGCCGAGGATCCTCATCCGGTAGAGGTCACGGGTCTCGAGCGCCCTCTCGCCGAACCCCAGTCGGTCGCGTATCTGGTAGAAAAAGTGTAACTCCGGGGGACCGAGCTCCGTCGGATACGGCGGCAGCGGGTGCTCGGCACGCTGGTCGTTGCTCTCATCGCTGTCTCTGGCCGGTTGAGCGGTTTCGGAGCTCACGTTCGGCTGTCAATCACTACCATAATATAAGTTTCGTCCCCGTTGCCCGACTACCCGGCGAGGGCGGCCACACGACACGCCAGGCAGGCCCCGCTTATCGGGAGTAATCTACTTGTGTTGGACGGCGTTACTACACCTTGGAAGCCCTGTGGTGTAGTGGCCAATCATAGCGGCCTTTGGACGCGTTCGGCGCGGCCGTCCGCGGAAGCGAGCCGCTGACGCTGGTTCGAATCCAGCCAGGGCTACTCGCCGGCGCTCACCGACTGTGAGGCCGTCCGCGACCCCCGACGGCCCGGCCCGCACTATCCTCGCGACACCGACCGAGTTCACCGGTACCGACGGCGCTCCGAGGCCGACGGACCGCCGCTCATACCCCCGGAACGTCGTGACGATACCCGCCACCCCGGGACAGCGGGAGTCTTCACGGACCGACAGCCGGCAGTGTCAGTCCCCGCGGGCGTCGACCTCGCCTCTGGCGTGGTCGAGTGGCTCGCTGTCCCAGTACGGGTGGTCGTCGACAGCCCGGAAGCAGGCGGCGTACTGGTCGGGTTCGACCTCGACGGCGGCGGGGTCCTCCCCCCGGCAGGCCTCGCGGGCGTATGGACAGCGGGTGTGAAACCGGCAGCCCGCCGGCGGGTCCCGCGGCGAGGGAACGTCACCCTCCAGGGCGTCGACCCGGCGGCCCTGTTCGTCGGTGCTCGCCCGGGGAACGCTCTCGAGTAGCGCCTGGGTGTAGGGGTGGGCGGGGCTCTCGAAGATGTCCTCGACCGTGCCGGTCTCGACGACCTCCCCGAGATACATCACGGCCACCCGGTCGGAGATGTGTCGGACGACGCTCAGGTCGTGGGCGATAAAGAGGTACGTGAGGTCGAACTCCGCCTGGAGGTCCTCGAGCAGGTTGAGCACCTGGGCCTGGACGGAGACGTCCAGCGCGCTGACAGGCTCGTCGAGCACGATAAAGTCGGGTTCGAGTGCGAGCGCGCGGGCGACCCCGATCCGCTGGCGCTGGCCGCCGGAGAACTCGTTCGGGTAGCGGTCGACCTGGTCGGCGGAGAGCCCGACCCGCTCGAGGAGGTCGACCGCCCGCTCGCGGCGCTCCGCGCGGCCGGCGATACCGTGGATATCCAGCGGTTCGGTGATGATCTCGCCGGCGGTCATCCGCGGGTCGAGACTGGAGAAGGGGTCCTGAAACACCACCTGAGCCCGCCGGCGGAACTGTGTGAGGGCGGCGTCGCCCATCTCGAACAGTTCCTCGCCGTCGAAGCGCACCCGCCCCTCGGTCGCCTCCCGTAACCGTAGCAGGGTTTCGCCGGTCGTCGACTTGCCACAGCCGGACTCGCCGACCAGGCCCAGGGTCTCCCCCTCGTAGATCTCGAAGTCGATACCGTCGACGGCCTTTACACTCACGGGCTCACGGCCCAGCAGCCGGTCGAGTATCGAGTCCTGCTCGTAGTAGTACTTCTCCAGCCCCTCGACCTCGACCAGCGGCGCCCCGTCACCCATCCCCGTCACCCCCGTCGGTGAAGTAGTCGTCCGGGAGCGCCTCGGCCGGGGCGTACTCGCGGTCGGTCAGGACACACTTCGCCCGGTGTTCGCTGCCCCCCGTGGCATCCCGTTCGGCGGGCTCCTCGAGACAGGCCTCCATCGCCTTCGGACACC
>CAZQZE010000224.1:0-4133 GCA_964597715.1 uncultured Halobacteriales archaeon | reverse complement strand
CCGTACCGTTCGGGTTACCTCCCATCCCGTATCTCACAGCAGTGGCGACTCCTCAGTCTGTGTATACTCGTGTTGCGGGGTTGGCCCTACCGTAGTCGGTGGTTTGTCGCTCGGCGCGTACGCGCTTCCTCCCACGGCCAGAGCCGTGGCTTTCGTGCTGGGACCGCTGTGACACGCCACACAGCCGCGCCGAACACAACCCTTACCGCCACCCCAATCACAGGAGAGCCAATGCGAGATGTCTTCGAGGTGCGCCGGTACGACGGCGCCGGCCGGCTGGGTGAACTCGAGGTTCCCCGGGCGGGCGTGACTGTCGAGACCCCCGCCCTTCTGCCGGTGGTCAACCCCCACGTCCAGACGATCCCCCCACGCCGGCTGGCCGAGGACTTCGGCGCCGAGGCCCTCATCACCAACAGCTACGTCCTCCACGGCAGCGAGGACCTCCGCGAGCCCGCCCTCGACCAGGGGCTACACGACCTGCTCGACTTTCCCGGGGCTGTGATGACCGATTCGGGCTCCTTCCAACTCGCCGAGTACGGCGAGATCGACGTCACCACCGAGGAGATCGTCCGGTTCCAGCACGACGTTGGCTCGGATATCGGGACGCCCGTGGATATCCCCACACCGCCCGACGCCGACCGCGAGCAGGTGGCCGAGGAGCAGGCAAACACCCAGGCGCGGATCGAACGCGCCGCCGGGATGGACGTCGGCGAGATGCTGTTGACCGGCCCGGTCCAGGGGGGTATCCACCCGACGGTCCGCGAGCGGGCGGCCCGCGAGGCCGCCAACAGCGGCGCCGACCTCTTTCCGGTCGGTGCCGTGGTCCCGCTGCTCAACGACTACCGGTACGGCGAGGTGGTGGAGGCTGTCGTCGCCGCAAAGCGGGGCCTGCCCGAGGCCGCGCCGGTCCACCTCTTTGGCGCCGGCCACCCGATGACCTTCGCGCTCGCGGCGGCGCTTGGCTGTGACCTGTTCGACTCGGCGGCCTACGCGCTGTACGCCCGTGACGACCGCTATCTCACGGTTCGCGGGACCGACCATCTCGAGGACCTGGAGTACTTTCCCTGTGCCTGCCCGGCCTGTGGGGGGTGGACGCCGGCGGCGTTGCGCGACCGGCCCGAGCGCGAGCGCGGCACGGTGCTCGCCGAGCACAACCTCCACGTCTCCTTTGCCGAGATTCGCCGCGTCAAGGGGGCCATCCGGGAGGGGACCCTCCTCGAACTCGTCGAAGCGCGCGCACGCGGGCACCCGACACTACTCGACGGTTACCGGGCGCTGCTCGACCACGGCGACAGGCTGGCGGCGACCGACCCCGTCTCGAAGGGGACGTTCTTCCACCTCTCGGCCGAGAGCGCCCGCCGACCCGAGGTCCGGCGCCACCACGACCGTATTGGCCGCCTCCCGGTCGGCGACCGGGTGGTCGTGGGCGGCACCGAGAGCGACGGCGAGGGCGAGCGCTGGCTCCTCCGCCCCCCGTTCGGGCCGCTGCCGACGGCGCTGAAGGACGCCTACCCGCTGACCGCGGAGGTTCCCGACCGGCTGGCGTCACAGGCCTACGAGGCCGCCGCCGAGGGGGTCTGTCGGCTGGCCACGGCCAACCCCGACACGACGGTCCGGCTGGTCCACGACGGCTGGCCGGCGTCGGCGCTCGACCGACTGCCCGACAGTGTGCGGGTCGAACGGAGCGACGCCGGCCAGAACACGGCGGACCACGGGGCGGACGGATGACCGACTACTTCGAGGTCCACGACCGGGACGGCCCGGCCCGGCTGGGCGAACTCCGCCTACAGGACCCGGTATCCACCCCCGGCCTCGTCGACGAGGTACTCGAGGACGCCGGCAGCGAGTGGGCCGCCGACCGCGAGGTCCCCGAGAGCGACGACACCTCGCTGACCGTTCTCCCTCACCGTGGGCTGCCCGGCGGGACACCCGCGGAGGTCCAGACCGCCTTCGCCGGTGACTACCCGGACGTCGGGTATCCCAGTGCCGCCGTCATCAGCCCCGCGACCGCCGCCGACCACGGAACCGACGCCTACGTGCTCTCGACCGCCCAGTCGGTCGCCGGCCACGCGCGGGCCGTTGTCGACGCTATCGTCGAGACCCGCGAAGCCGTTCCGCCGGACAGCGCCCTCTACCTCCCCGGTGTGGCGACCCCCGGGAACGTCGCCACGCTCGCCTACGCCGGCGTCGACCTGGTGGACACCGACCGCGCGGTCGTGAAGGGGACCCAGGGCAAGTATCTCACCGCCGACGGCGAGCACTTCCTTGCGGACCTGACGGAACTCCCCTGTGTCTGCCCGGCCTGCCAGGGGCCCCGCGAGGCGTTCGACCGCGAGGACTGTGTCACCCACAACGAGCACGCCCTCCGGGCGGCCCTGTCGACTGTCCGTGAGCGCGTGCGTGCCGGCCGCCTGCGGGACTATCTCGAGGGCCAGGCCCGCCACGAGGGGTGGCACACCGCGGTCTTTCGCCGTCTCGACCAGCAGTACAGCTATCTCGAGCGGCGGACACCGGTCATCCGGCGTGCCGAGGTCACCGCCGCGAGCGACGACACCCTCAATCGGGTGGAGATCCAGCGCTTCGCCGAGCGGGTCACCGACCGCTACCGCTGTCGGTTCGACACCCCGCTCGTGCTCGTGCCCTGCTCGGCCCGCAAGCCATACAGCGAGTCCCAGAGCCACGGCCAGTTTCACGACGCCGTCCAGTTTCGCGCCCACACCGTCTCGATGACCTCGCCGATCGGCGTCGTCCCCCAGGAACTCGAACTCACCTACCCCGCCCAACACTACGACTCGGTGGTCACCGGCGAGTGGTCCGCGACGGAGGTCGAGTTCGTGAGCAGCGTGCTCGCGGCCTATCTCCGGGCCAACGACTACCCGCGGATGGTTGCCCACGTCCCCGCCGACTACCGCCCCATCTGTGAGCGCGTCGAGGACGACCTCGGCGTGGCCTTCGAGTACACCGTCACCGACCACCCGACGACGGCCGACTCGCTGGGGAATCTGGCGGCCGCCCTGGCGGGCGAACAGAAGTACCGCAAGCGTGAGCGCCAGCACAACACCCTCCGGGCGGTCGCGGACTACCAGTTCGGCCGCGGCGCCGGCGACGCCCTCTTCGAGGATATCCAGGTCAGGGCGCGCTACCCGAAGCTGAAGGCTCACGACGCCGACGGCGAGCAACTCGCGGCGCTCGTCCCGCAGTACGGTGTGCTCTCGCTGACGCTCGCGGGCGCCCGCCGCTGGGTCGACAGCGACGCGCCCACGAAGCGCGTCGAGATCGACGGGTTCGTCCCCCACGGGTCGGTGCTCGCGCCGGGGGTCGTCGACGCCAGCGAGGCGGTCCGGGTCGGCGACGAGGTCGTCGTGGAGGGGCCAAGCGCCTTTGCGGTCCGAGATGAGCGGCCCGGAGATGGCCGAGAGTACGAGGGGGGTCGCCGTGAAGGTCCGTCACGTCGAGGAGCAGTGACCTGTCAGTTCGACTGTGGCCCGGAGCGTCTCGGCCGCCAGCGAAGCCGACTTAGGCACACGGCCACTCACAGTGTGTAATGAGCAAGCCCGATCCCGAGGTCTACGAGCAGGGACGCGGGATGGACGCCCACAACCAGGCGATGCGGGAGATACGCGCCCGGAAGGACGAGACCCACGACCCGACCGAGCCAACTCGCGTCTGGCTGGACGAGGACAACACCCCCGACGGCGTCTACGACTCGCTGACGATCATCCTCAACACCGGCGGCTGCCGGTGGGCCCGCGCCGGCGGCTGCACCATGTGTGGCTACGTCGCCGAGTCCGTCGAGGGCGGCAGCGTCTCCCACGAGGACCTCATGACCCAGGTCGAGAAGTGTCTCGCCCACGAGGACGAGCACGCCGACGAGCCGGCCGGCCAGGTCAAGATCTACACCTCCGGCTCCTTCCTCGACGAGCGAGAAGTCGGGGCGGAGACCCGGCAGGCCATCGCCGACACCTTCGCCGACCGCGACCGGATCGTCGTCGAGTCGCTGCCCGACTTCATCGACGCCGGGAAGGTCGCGGACTTCACCGACCGCGGGCTGGCGACGGACATCGCGGTCGGGCTGGAGACCGCGACCGACCGGGTCCGTCACGACTGCGTCAACAAGTACTTCGACTTCGCGG
>CAZQZE010000223.1:0-4138 GCA_964597715.1 uncultured Halobacteriales archaeon | reverse complement strand
CAGGTGCTCGCCGCCCGCGGGTTCTCGGTGTTACAGGTGAACTACCGCGGGTCGACAGGCCGCGGCCGGGAGTTCGTCCGCGCGCTCGACGAGGACTGGGGCGGCGCCGAACAGGGCGATATCGTGACGGTCGCCGAGCACGTCCTCGCGGCGTACGACTGGCTGGACGAGGACCGTGTCGCCGTCTTTGGCGGCTCCTACGGCGGCTACTCGGCGTACTGGCAACTGGTCCAGTACCCCGACCTGTACGACGCCGGCGTGGCGTGGATCGGGCTGACCGACCTCGCCGACCAGTACGAGAACACGATGCCACACTACCGGACGGAGCTGATGGAGAAGTACCTCGGCACGCCCGAGGAGCACCCCGACCGCTACGAGGAGCGGTCGCCGGTCACTCACGCCGAGAACCTCGCGGCGCCGCTGCTGATGGTCCACGGCGTCAACGACCGCCGTGTTCCGGTCTCTCAGGCACGGCTCTTCCGGGAGGCGCTGGAAACAGTCGGGTACGACGAGGGCGAGGACGGCGACTTCGAGTACCGCGAACTCGGCGAGGAGGGTCACGCCTCCTCCGACCAGGCACAGAAACTCCGGATGTTCCGGCTGCTCGACGACTTTCTACGGCGGCGCGTCGGCACTGCCCGGGCCGCCGAGGCGGACGACTGAGGCGGGATGTCCACGCGGCGCCGGCACGCGCCCGTCCTACCCGAGGAGGACGGTGACGTTCCAGGCCGTGACGAGGAGACCGGCGACGACCAGCGCGAGCGGGACGGCGACCCGGCCGGGTGTCCGAACCGCCGTCCAGAGGGCGAAACAGACGCCGATGAACAGCAGCTTCACCAGGAGAAAGCCGGCGACCCCGCCGCCTGCGAGCGCGGAGAGCGCGAGCGGCCCCGCCTCCGCCGCCGAGTCCGCCCGAAGCCCGGCAATCGTCGTCACAGCGTCACCGACACCGTAGAACAGCACGGCCGCTCCCCACAGGAGTGTCTGTCTCTCGCGGACCCCACCCAAGCGCAACCCCATCGCCGGCATATTCTGCTAAGCGTACAATAAGCTTACGGGCTCACAGCACGAGCGCCAGCAGCAAGGCGGCGACGAACACAACCACAAAGAGCAGGAGAAAGTCGACCGCCGGCGAGATGACCCCCGCGGACTCCCGGACAGAACCGCCGCCGGTTGCCCCCTCCTCCGACCGTGTACGAGCCATACTCGCACTGGCCGGTACTGCCACTTAGCTGTACACCCCCGAGTATCAGTGTTGGATCCGGGGTCGGCGGCCGGCGACCGCTCACTCCGCCGGGTCCCCGGGGTCGGCCGGACCGCCGGTGTTGTCCTGGCTCTCGGGTGCGAGCCACCGGGCAACACCGGCGAGCAAACTCACCGTCAGGTAGCCCAGCGCGACTATGACGACCACCCAGGGCAGCAGTATCGCGAGGACGTCCGGGACGACCGGGTCACCGTAGTCCTGGACGAATCGGTCGAGATACAGCACCGCAAACGCGAGCAGGACGGCGAGGCTGGCACCGACGCGTCTGACCGTCCGCCGGAGGGCGTTCGAGGACACGGATCTGCAACTGAGTGAGCGGGGATAAATAGCTGGCGGGTCGGGGGTATGAATCGTCGACGGCCGCCGTGACTACCCGGTCCACCGCTCCGGCCAGACGCCCGCCGCACGCATCCCGGGTTCGGCGCCTGCATCGCGCAGCCGCCCGCGGAGCGCCGCGGGCTCGATATCCCCGAAGGAACCGGCCGCGACGCGCTCGACGAGCAGCGCGGCGAGGACCGTGTGGGTCCGGACCGACCGGGGGTCGGCCTTGTCCAGCGTGTCCGCCCGGGTGTGTGTCCAGCCCCGCTCCCAGACCCCGTCCTCGCCGGGGCGGCTGCTGTGCAACTGGAGTGCGGGGACACCCCGCCGGAGAAACGGCCAGTGGTCGCTGTACGGGTGGGGCTGTTCGCCGACGGCGACCGGGTCCGGGACCTCGTCGGCAACCCTCTCGACGGTTTCGCGGAGCTCCTCGCTCCCGTGGGTGACCGCCCTGAGGTCACGGAACCGGCCGGCTCCGTCGACGTTGACGACCGCCCGCAACCGGTCGGTGTCGACAGTCTCGGCCAGGGCCTCGGCGCCGAGCAGGCCGACCTCCTCACACCCCACCGCGGCGACCTCGACCCGGCAGTCGAGACCCACGCCGACGAGTGCGCGGACCGCGCCCGCCATCGTCGCCACGCCACAGCCGTTGTCGAGTGCCCCCTCACCGACGTCGTGGGCGTCGTAGTGTGCCACCAGGAGCACCGCCTCGTCGGTGTCGGGACCGAGCGTCGCACGGACGTTCTGGCTCTCGCCGGCCTCGGTGGTGGCGTCGACACCGAGGCTAACCTCGGCCCCGCGGTCGGCGTAGCGACGGAGCCACTCGCCGGTCTCGTGGGAGACGCCGACGGCGGGCGTGTCGGCCTCCTCGCCAAAGCGCAACGCCCCGGTCGGCGGGAGCTGGCCCGGCCGGTGGCTGGCGAAGACCACCGCACGCGCCCCCGAGTCGGCGGCGTGACCACACTTCTCCATCCGGTGGACGTGCCGGTCGGCATCGGGCGGGGTCGCGGTGCTGACGACGGCGACCCCACCGTCGAGCCCCTCACAGTCGCCGGGCGTCCCGTAGCCGGCGTCCACGAGTTGAGCGGTCACGTCGGCCGGCGGCGAGTACGGTAGGGCAACCGCCTCGAACGACCGGGCCGGGTCGGTGTCGACCGAGAGCCGCGTCCCCCCGCGGGTCCAGCGTTGCATCCCGAAGGGCTCGATACGGGTGTCGAGGCCCGCGGCTTCGAGGGCCTCACGAACCCGCTCGGCGGCGTGGCGCTCGCCGGGGTGGCCGCCAAAGCGCTCGGTCGCGGCGAGGTCGGTCAACAGTTCCCAGGGGGCGTCGTCGCGCCAGGCACGCCCGAGTGTGTTGTCGTCCATACCAGGCCGACGGCCGATGGCTCAAAAACGCTGTCGTCGGCCGGAGGAACCCCCCTCTCAGGCGTGACCCACCCCCGCCCGGCTCTCACGGCGGACGGCCGCCGACGAGAAAGTCCGCGATGATCCGGGCGGTCCCCCGGCGGATCGTCTCGCTGGCGGTCGACTTGTCGACCCCGAGCGAGTCGGCAAGCTCCGCAAGGGTACACCCCCGCGGCACCTCGAAGTAGCCCTGACGATGTGCGACGGTCAGACACTCCCGCTGGCGGTCGGTGAGCAGCGCCCCCTCCTCGTCGGTGTGGACGACGGACAGGAGGTCGTACTGTCGGCCGGTGTCGTCGAGCCCCGCCCCGAACGCCTCGAACTGCTCTCGGGTCGCAGTCAGGTCGAACTCCACCTCGCCGTTCTCGACGACAACCGGGAACTCCGGCGGGAGCGAGGACCTCCAGAGAAACTTGTAGAGGCTCTGCTCGGCAGTTTCGTACTGTGCGATAGTCCGTTCCTCGCTCGCGTACACCCTCTCGTACGCGACAATGTCGGGATGGTCCCGGACCGTGTCGGCGACCGCCCGGGCGTTTTCGGCCCTGACCTCGCCCAGCTCCAGCGCCCGCTCCCCCTTGGGGACGCCGGTGAGTAGCCGAAGTGTCGCGTCCGGGAACGACCGCGACACCTGCCCGACCCAGACGTCGTCGGACACTGTCACGCGAAACCGAGCGCGGATCACGCCGACCGCCCCCGGGGCTGCATCCGGCACACCCACATGGACCGCTGTCTCCGCCCCGGGCTACATAAGTGCTCCGGCGCCCGCAAACTGAGCCGGTGCCGGTGTTGCCGTCCCTGACCCGCGCGTCCGCGGTCAGCCGTCGCTCCGGTACCAGAGTGTTGCCCCGTACACCGAGCCGACGACGACCGAGGCGATGAGGGCAAGCACGATGGCAAACGCGAGATAGCCGAACACCGGGTTCGTGTAGGGGACTATCACGTCCTGTGGCGGTTCGACCGCCCACGGGCTGACGTGGAAGTACGCGAGCATCGCCGCGCTGAACGCGAAAAACCCGGCCCAGTACCTGGCGTCGACGCGGTTGCTCAACGACAGGTAGAGGCTCACCGCGAGCAGCGGGTAGACCGCGAGGCTGACGGTAAACTCGTTCACGTGCTGTGTGACCGGCCAGCCGACGTGGTTGCCCCGGATGA
>CAZQZE010000222.1:0-4160 GCA_964597715.1 uncultured Halobacteriales archaeon | reverse complement strand
CACAGGCGCCGACCCAGCGCACCACGCACGGCGTCAGTAGTGCTGACGGGCTGAGATGACCGCGCTGAGACAGAGTACGGGCTCAAAGCCCCACCCCGGGCACGGGAGTGCCCCCTCAACACTCCGCGCCCAACCAAACTGTCGCGGGCTCTCCAATTATGTTGCCCGGCCAAATTATCAATAGTTGTAATCAGGGGGGAACAGATATATATCCCGATACGCAACACTCAGGTGTCGCATCGCAGCGACATGGGTAACCCACCCCCACCCCACACTACCCACCACCCTGATCCTGCCGATTTCGGTTGCGTGCCCCCCGGTTTGTACGGGGGGCAGTTTCCACTAATGAGAGGCTGACCGCCTGGTCTACGACCGGCAGTACGGGTTACACCTGACCCAGGCTGCCAGTCGCGACGACAGCCACTAAGCAGGTCCCGGTCGGGTGACTGCGTGCCGGTGTGTCCGTCCCGGCAGATTGCGGTTGTGTCGCCTCGGGTGACACCCGCCGTGACCGGTCTGTGAGAGTCGTGTTCCTCCCGTACAGCGGCGCCGGGCTTGCCTCCGAACGGGAGGGGTCCCTCTCGGCTGAATGACAGAGAGGTGTTCTGTGTGACAGGCGCGGGTCCCGGCGGCCGGCCTGTCGAGGCCCGTGTACTGGGTGTAAGGATACTCAGCGGTGAGTCAGGCATCGTTCGTATCCCGGCTCAGAGGCCGATACGCCACGGGAATAAGGGCTTTAGCCGAGGGACCGCCAGGCGGTCGCGGCTGCGTCGACCACCGTCAGGGCGTCCCGGCTCCCGTCCGCCTCACCTTTCTCGAACTCGTCGTCGGTTTGCCCCATCTGGTTGGTCACGTGCGCGAAGCACACAACCGGCCGGTCCCGCGTCTCAGCGAACGTGTACAGCGCAGCCGCCTCCATCTCGACGGCGAGGATCCCCTCCGCCCTGGCGCGCTCGATTGCGGTCTCCGTCTCGCGGAAGGGGGCATCCGTCGTCCACGTCGCCCCGGTGTACACGGGCCGGGACAGCTGTTCACACGCCTGTTCGACCGGAGTGGTGAGGGCAGGGTCGAGAGCGGCATAGCGACTCGTCGGGCGGTAGTGGTGACTCGTCCCCTCGTCACGGAGTGCCCGCTCGATGAGCACGAAGTAGGGTGGGTCGTCCTTCGGCACCACCTGCCCAGAGGAGGTGACGCTGACGAGGAACCGACAGCCAGCGGCGAACAGTTGCTCGGCAACGAGCACAGCAAACGACGCCCCCACCGCACAGCCGACGATGCCGAACTCCTCGCCACCCCGTGTGAACCGGTAGAGGTCGGTGTGGTAGCCGGGCCACGTCTCGTCTCTGTGTGCCTCCCCGGTGGCCGTCAGCTGGCGCACGATATCCCCGTCCGGGTCGAGGACGCAGACCTCCGGCACCGGGCGTTCCGGGAGGGTCTTCTGTCGCCTGGCATTCTCCAGTAGCGTCTCCGGTGCAAAGACAGAGGGGTCGTCGAACTCCTTTGCCTCGAGGAGTGGGGACGGGGGCGAGTCGGGTGGGTCAGGCATATATATTGTACTTGGTCAACCCGCAAAAGGCGATTGTGGTCGCGTGAGAGCGACGTGGATGGGGGGTGCGGTCGGTGACCGGGTTACCCCCTCCAGGAGGGTCGGCGCCGGTGCGAACGCAATCCGCCCTGGCGCCAAAATCGGCTACGGGGCCAGTCATCGCCCCGGGGGCTACCGCCTCACAGGGTACCGGCTCCGGGGTGACCGGCCTCGGGACCACCGTCCGGCGGGCTGTCGGGTTGAGGCCTGCAGCGGTGGCTCGTGTGGCTTGTACGCCCGCTTCCGATGAGCAGACTGCGAGATATGTGTCCGCCGGTGCCGAACAGAGCGGCTCTGATTACGGCATACATCACTCCGACACCGATGGTGCCGGTGTAACCGTGTTTTTATTTCTAATAATCGGACGCAACAGTTATTATTTATATACACTCTTCGGTTATCATAATGCTCCGGCATGATACACGAGGGCAGGCAGTCCAAGTCGGAGCGGTCCTCCTCCTCGGGGTTGCCGTTATCGCGTTCTCCGGCTACCAGGCGACAGTCGTGCCACAGCAAAACGAGGGGGTCGAACTCAGACACGCCGAGGAGATAGGGGGGCAGATGACCGAGTTTCGAAATGCGATTGTGAATTCGGTCGGGAGCGACGCGGTGTCGTCGGTCGCGTTACAACTCGGGAGCACCTACCCGAGCCGAGCGGTCGGTGCCAACCCGACCCCGCCGGCAGGCACGCTTCGGACAGTCGGTGTCGACAACCCTGCCGTCGGTCTGACCCTGGACAACGTCTCCGCCGAGGGCGAGACGGCCGACTACTGGAACGGGACCCAAAGGACCTATTCCAGTGGGGTCGTGGTCTACCGGCACACTCACAATTACCACCACGACGCGCCGAAGATTGTCTACGACAACACCGTCCTCTACGACCAGTTCTCGGGGACGAACCGGACAGAGACCGGGCAGACGATGATCAGCGAGAACGAACTCTCGCTGATCGCGGTGAACGGCTCGCTCGACGAACGCGGCGTGGGCCGGGAGTCGGTCGACATCACCACGGTTAGCTCCTCGGCGGAGACGATTGCCGTGCCGGTCGCCGACGACGGTGACCGGTTGAACGTCACACTCACCACGAAACTGCCGCGCACGGAGTGGCGGGCGGTACTCGACGCGGAGTTCGACACCGACCCCGGCCCGAACGACGGCGACGAGAGGTACCTCCGGAATATCACGCAACGGCCCGGGCCGGCGGGCTTCTACAACGTGAGCTTCGTGTTCGAGCGCGGCGCCACCTATCGGCTTCAACTGTCGAAGGTCGGCCTACAGACCACCGGTAACTCCGAGGAGGAGGCCTACCTCGCCGTCGATTCCGGCGAGGGGGCGACGGTCCAGCAGGGCCTGAGCGAGGACCTCCAGGTCGCGGTCCGGGACCGGTTCAACAATCCGGTCGAGGGGGTGACTGTCAACGGCTCGGTCGCGGCCGGTTCGAGTGGAAACCTGACCACAGACCGGACACGGACCGGCGAGGACGGTCTCGCGACGTTCACCTACAACACCAGTGGCACAACCGCGACCGGGACCCAACAGGTCAATTTCAGCCTCCGGCAAACCGTCCCGGCTCACGACGGGAGCACCCCGACCAACGCGACGCTCAACGTCACTGTCGAGGCGACGGCCGGCGGCGGCGGCGGTGGCGGTGGGGCCAGTGCCGGCGGCAGTCCTGACAACGACTCGACGTGTGTGCAGGACGTGTCAGCAACCGGCAGCGGCGAGTCGAGCGCGCTCTCCTTCGACCTGAAGAACCGGAACGCCTGCGGTGAGATTACCGCGACGGATTTCAGTATTGATACACCGGCGAACGAGAACGATAATGTGAAAGATATCGATTACTTCGAGTACAAGGATAAGGGCAACAGTAACAACGGTCAGGGCAACAGCGGGCAGAATCACGAGGTCAACGTGACCGGCTCCGCGAGTGGATACGCCGAGGCCACCGAAGAGACCGATACGGAACGGTTCGACACCGGTGGAAAATACTACAGCTTCACCGCGGAGCCGACGATTCCGTCGAACGGAAACGTCAATATTAATATCAAAAACGCGTACAAGGACGGAAACAAGGCAAAGCTCACTTACGACACCGTTGGGAGTTCCTCGGACGCCGATATCACGGTTTCACTCCTGTTCACCGACGGCAGTAAAAAGGAGATACGATTCGAGGTCAGCAATGTGAATACGTGAGAGCGTGCCCGGTGAGGACGCGAGGGTCCGGCCGGCACGGAGACGACGCTGACGGGCACCGAGGTGACAGCGGTGGAACACCGGGTCAATGGGTGAGTAACGGGCGGTCGCTCGGGAGGCGGGACGAGGCCGCCTCCGGCGCCAGGGTGACCACAGCTCGAGGCTCGGCCACAGCGAGGATAGTCGGTGAGCGCCCGTCAGCCCGTCAGAGCCGAGCCGTCTGTCCTCACGGAGGTGTGCAGGCCCACCGGCGTCGACGTCGAGTGCGAACACGGCTCGGCCCAGCGTACCGCACAGTCTGCCGGCGGTTGACGGGCACAGACGTCGAGAAGGTCCAGGTGCGAGAATCGAACCCGCGTCTCAGCCTCCACAAGGCTGAAGG
>CAZQZE010000221.1:0-4224 GCA_964597715.1 uncultured Halobacteriales archaeon | reverse complement strand
AAGTGCGGTGTCGGCCTGCATCTCGCCGTCGACCGGGAAGTCGACGGTCGGGTCGGTCCGGAGGCTGTCCGCCGCGGTCTTGACCTTCCGGGTACCCTCGTTCTCGACGCTGCCAAAGTCGGAGTACGAGAGCAGCGCCGCCCGGGGCTCGATGTTGAACCGCCGGGCGAGTTCGGCGGTGTGACGGGTCATCTCCTCCAGCACCTCGCCGGAGGGGTCCTGGTTGACGGTGGCGTCGACACAGAACACCACCCGGTTTTTGAACGTGAGCAGATAGACGCCTCCGGCGTAGTTGGCGTCCTCGGCGGTCCCGATAACCTGCAGCGGCGGGCGCAACGCGGCCGGATAGTGGTGCATCAGCCCCGTCAGCATCGCGTCGGCGTCGCCCACCTCGACCATCACGCTGCCCAGGTAGTTGCCGTCCTGGATGAGCTCCTCCGCCTCCCGCTCGGTGAGACCGTTGCGCTTTCGGATCTCGTGGAGCCGCTCCGCGTAGGGGTCGAGATTGTCCTCGTCGGGGTCGACGATCTCCGGCTCGAAGTTCAGCCCCAGTTCCTCCATCTGTGCCCACACCTTCTCGCGGTCGCCGATGAGCACCGGCTTTGCGATCCCCTGGTCGAGCAGCTGCTGGGCCGCCCGGATCATCTTCTCGTCGTCACCCTCCGCCAGCACGACCCGTTTGGGGTCGCTTTTGGCCTTGTTGAGCACCACCCGCATCATCTCGCGGGACTTGCCGAGCCGGGCCTCCAGGCGCTCGACGTAGGCGTCCAGGTCGAGCGTCTGTCGGGCGGCACCACTCTCCATCGCGGCCCGCGCCACAGCCGGCGCGACCTCGAACAGCACCCGCGGGTCCAGCGGCTTCGGGATGATGTACTCCGGGCCGAACTGCAGGGGCTCGTCGCCGTAGGCCTTGACCACGGCGTCGGGGACGTCCTCCCGGGACAGTGTCGCCAGCGCCTCCGCGGCGGCCACCTTCATCTCCTCGTTGATCTCCGTCGCGCGGGCGTCGAGTGCCCCACGGAAGATGAACGGGAAGCCAAGCACGTTGTTGACCTGATTCGGGTAATCCGAGCGCCCGGTGGCAACGATCACGGTGTCATCGCGGGCCTCCTTTGCCTCGTAATAGCCGATCTCGGGGTCGGGGTTGGCCATCGCGAAGATGATCGGGTTCGGGGCCATCGACCGGACCATCTCCTCGTCGACCAGGCCGCCGACCGAGAGGCCGACAAAGACGTCGGCACCCGCCATGGCCTCGTCGAGACCTCCCTCGGGGACGTCGCGGGCGAACTCCTGTTTGAACTCGTTGACGTCGCCGGTCGCGGCGCGTTCGGCGGTGATGATCCCCCCGGAGTCACACATCGTGATGTTCTCCCTGGTAGCGCCGAGTGAGACGTAAAACCGGGCGGTCGCGATGGCGCTTGCGCCCGCGCCGGAGAAGACGATCTCGAGGTCTCCGAGCTCCTTGTCGCTGATGTCGACGGCGTTCAGCAGGGCGGCGCCGGAGATGATCGCCGTGCCGTGCTGGTCGTCGTGAAAGACGGGGATATCCATCTCCTCGCGGAGCCGCTCCTCGACCTCGAAACACTCCGGGGCCGTTATATCCTCCAGGTTGATGCCGCCGAAGGTCGGCCCCATCGCCTTGACGGAGGTCACCATCTCCTCGGCGGTGTCCTGGTCGAGCTCGATATCGAAGACGTCGATATCGGCAAACCGCTTGAAGAGGACGCCTTTCCCCTCCATGACCGGCTTCGAGGCCTCCGGCCCGATATCGCCCAGGCCCAGCACCGCCGACCCGTTCGAGACCACGCCAACCAGATTCCCCTTTGCGGTGTAGGTGTAGGCCTCCTCGGGGTTGTCCCTGATCCCCCGGCAGGGTGCCGCGACCCCGGGCGAGTATGCGAGACTGAGGTCTCGCTGCGTGTTTGTCGGCTTTGTTGTCGAGATCTCGAGTTTCCCGGGCGGCTCCTCCCGGTGATAGTCGAGAGCGTCTTCGTCCAGTCCCATGCAGGCAACACCGGCCCCCGTAGCAAAAGCCCATCGGACGGGGTTTCGCCGGTTGTCGAACTCCGCACGACCCGGGCGCCCGCGGGGACGGCAACAAACCGGACAGCGCCGGGCGACAAGAGTGGGGTTGATATGTGTCCGGTCCTGAGCGCGGAGTATGAGACGGCCCTCGTTTCGCTCGCTCGCAGCAGTCACTGCTGGGCTGACCTTCGCGCTGATCCTCGTGGGGATCTACACGAAGGCGACGGCCGCGGGACTGGCCTGTAACGCCCAGTGGCCCGGCACGAACGGCTTTCTCGGTCTGTTACCGGCCGACCTACCGTGTTTCATCGAGTGGTCACACCGCGCGCTGGCCATGGTGACCGGCTTCGCGATCCTCGCGACGGCTCTCGCCGCCTGGCGCGGCGGGTTCGACCGCCGTATCCGGTACGCGACGGGTATCGCACTCGCCGTGCTCCCGGTGCAGGTGGTGCTTGGCGCCAACACGGTCTTCAACTACGGCGCCGTCTCCCAGGTGGCCCACCACGGCGCCGCGCTGACGATCCTCACCGGGTTGCTGGTCGCAACGACACTCGCCTTCTGGGGCCCAGCCGCGAGCGTGGACCCCGAGACGGCGGGCGCGAACGCCGGTGACCCCGAGCGCGACGCGCACACGGCCGGCGACTGACCGGCGCGACACGCTACCGCGGTGCTCACATGAACTCGGACAGCCCTGACTGCTCGTCACCGGACTCGCCGGCCTCCTCCGCCCGGTCGGACTGTGCCTGGTCCGGGGTGTCGGACTCCGCCGCGGCCGCCCCCTCCTCCCCGTCGGTGTCGTCCACGGAGAGGTCGCCCGCACTGGCACCCTCGAAGGCGCCCTCGGAGCCCTCGACAGCAGCCTCCTCCCGGAGCCGCTGGGCGTCCTCGACGATGGACTGGACCTTGTTCGTGTCCTCGCCGCTGCCGGTGACAAAGGCGACGTGTTCGGCCGCCAGGTCGTAGCGGGCGGCCATCGCCACCGTCAGTTCGCGGTTCTTGCAGTGGTGGGTCATGACCGACAGACGCGGCATCAGCTCCCGGCGGGCGGTCCCCGCCGAGACACCGTTCGTGGCGGCGACCTGCCGGGCGACGTAATCACGCGTGTCGCGTGTGCCCCGCGTCCGCCCCAGCTTCGACCAGTAGCTGGGCGGGCCGTAGCGGGTCCACCCGCCTTTCGGCTCGCGGCGGGCGGCCGCCACACCGGCGGTCATGTTGTCGCCGGCGTACCGCCAGAAGCTGTAGTCCTGGGTCGCTCGCACCCGCCCGAGCCACCGGTCGGCGTTCGCCAGGAAGCCGTAGGCCGCCGCCAGTTCCGTGCCCTCGTAGTCCTTTGGCATGTTGTCCTCGACCCAGTTGATGAGGTCGTCCGGCGTCTCGTCGACGTCGTAGGAGGCCTCCAGGGCCTCCTGTGGGCCGGCCTCCTTTATCACGGTGTCGAGGAAGTCGAACACACCCTCGGTGGTGTCGCGCTCGCCGGTCACCACGTCCTCGGCCGCGAGCCGGTCCCGACCCTCGGCCAGCGCCTGCAGGTCCTTGACCGCCCCGCGGAGGTCGCCGCTGTTCTGCTGGGCGAGTGTCTCCAGTGCCTCGCTCTCGAACTCGACAGCCTCCTTCCGGCAGATGTCCCGCAGGACCGGGACGATCGACCGGGCGGAGACCGGCCGGAACTCGACCTCCCGGCAGGCGCTCCGGAGGGTGTTCGACATCTCGTAGTAGTCGTTTGCGATCAGGACGACCGGCTGGCTGGCCTCGTTTACCAGTTCCGTGATCGCCCGGCTCCCGCCGCGGTCGACGTTGCCGTGGAGGTTGTCGGCCTCGTCGATGACCACCAGCCGTCGACCGGTCTCGCCGGCACTCAGCGTCCCCGACCTCGCGGCCTCGCCCGCAACCCGCTCGATAACGTCCGCGGTCCGGGAGTCCGAGGCGTTGAGTTCGATCGTCGGCCACCCCATATCCGACGCGAGTGCGTGTGCCGCCGAGGTCTTCCCGATGCCCGGTGGGCCGTGCAACACGGCGGCCTCGCCGTGTTCGGCCCACTGCTCGGCCCACTCCCGCACCTCGTCGCGGGCCGTGTCGTTGCCCCGGAGCTCCGAGAGCGACGAGGGCCGGTACCGCTCCGTCCAATCCATTGAGTGAACGGAGGAACGGCCGGCGTTTAGTGATTGCGGAGCGGTCGTCCTCATACTGCCGGACAGAAGT
>CAZQZE010000220.1:0-4285 GCA_964597715.1 uncultured Halobacteriales archaeon | reverse complement strand
TCATGGGAGGCGCACAACCAGCCGGACCATTCGACGACCGACAGGAGCGGCTGGAGTACACAACTGAAAAGCTCGAGGAGAACGTCACCGGAACGGTCAGTCTCGACGGGGACACTCCGGCCGACGAGGACGACGTGTGGAAAGACGTTGATATGCGTATCCGGGACGTCTCCTTGGAGAACGAGACCATCGTTGTTGAACAGTACACGCGCAGCGAGCGCGGCGACGACAGTCTCCCCCTTCGGCAGAACGATGTCATCGGCGCGAAGTACGGGCGACTGGTCGTGAACTACGGCGCAAAGTTCATGCCCGCAAACGGCGTCGAAGTCGTGAAATACACCCCCGACGGGGAGCGATACGCCAAGTTTCGTGTCCCCAACTACAACGCAGTCGGGTATATCAACGGCGAACGGGGCCTCGTCGAACTCGGTCTCGACGTGGAGGTAGTCAACCGGTACCAGAACCCAGGCTCGTAGTTCGGTCACCCTCCGCCGTCTTTCCGGCGCAGCGGGTGCTAACTCGGCCCGACTCTCGTGACGTTTGCGAAGGATTAAGTCTCGTCTGCGTCGACAGGATACTGTGCAACCGAGCGCCGGCGCGCTGGTGGCAATCCTGTCGCTGCCATTCGTCGCCGCGGCAGTTACGCCGCTTGTCTATCGCCTGTTGGGAGAGTACACGGCCTACTTCGCCGCGGCAGTCGCGTTGGCGTGTTTCGGACTCGTCGCCTCACTGCTCGGCACGACCGGCAGTGTCGTCTTCGACTGGGTCCCCTCGTACGGCGTCTCGCTGGCGCTGTACGTCGACGGTCTGGCACTCCTGATCGGTCTGCTCGCGAGCGGTGTCGGCGTCCTCGTCTTCGTGTACTCCGGGGGATACATGCACGACGAGCCGGGCCAGATGAAATACTACGCCACCCTGCTCGCGTTCATGGGGTCGATGCTGGGGATCGCCTTCGCCGCGGACCTGATTGCGCTGTTCGTCTTCTGGGAGGGGACCAGCGTCGCCTCGTTCCTGCTCATCGGGCACTACCGGGACGACCCCGATTCGCAGTACGCCGCCCGGAAATCGATGGTCATCACGGTCGGCGGCGGCCTCTTTCTGCTGGTTGGATTCCTGCTCTTGCGCGCCGTCTCGGCCGATGTCACAGCCATCGCCGAGTCGACGTTCCGGCTCATCGGCGGAGAACAGGCGCTGCTCTCGCACCCGGACGCGGTCCGGGCAGCCCTGCAGGACGCCGGGCTGTTCGTGCCGGTGTTGGTGCTGGTGGGGGTCGGCGCGGCAGCAAAGTCCGCACAGGTGCCGCTACACATCTGGCTGCCAAACGCGATGGAGGCACCGACGCCGGTGTCGGCGTTTCTGCACTCGGCGACCATGGTCAAAGCCGGCGTCTACCTCGTCGGCCGGTTGCGTCCGCTGTTGCTCGATGTCGGCGACGGCTGGATGCTGCTTTTCGCGACACTCGGGCTGGTCACGATGACCGTCACGGCGGTCCTCGCGGTTGCGGCGTCGGACATAAAGGAGTTGCTGGCGTACTCAACCGCCTCTCATCTCGGGCTCATCGTCGCCGGGTTCGGGGTATCGAACGTCCTGGGTGCGGAGACCGGCGGCTTCCACATCCTCAATCACGCGATGTTCAAGGCGGCGCTGTTTCTCGTCGCCGGGATCGTCGCACACGAGGCGGGGACGCGAGCGCTGTCGGAGCTTGGCGGCCTGCGGTCGGACCTGCCGGTCACCGCGGCCGTCACCGCCATCGCGGCCCTGGGGATGGCCGGTGTGCCCCCATTCAACGGGTTCTATTCCAAGGAGTTCCTCTTCGAGGCCACCTACGAGGTGGCGGTCCACGACGGCGGGCTCTGGTGGCTACTCCCGGTCGTCGCGGTCCTCGGGAGCGTGTTCACCTTTCTCTACTCGATCCGGTTTCTACACCTGTTCTTTGGCGACAAACCCGACGGGTTGGGCCACGTCCACAGCCCGCCGGTTGCGATGCTCGCGCCCCCCGTCCTCCTCGCTGTCGTTGCCGGACTCATCGGCCTCGGCGGGGTCGCTGCCACGGCAGGCGTTCCCCCAGGCCCGCTTGATACGTTCGTCGGCAGCGTGGTCGACAGCACCGTTCCTGCTGGCACACACGGCGGCGTGGAGTTTAGTTACGCCATTCCGACGAAAATAAAGCCGCCCGTGCTGATGAGCGGTGCGACCATCCTCCTCGGTGTCGTCGCCTACCCCTTCTACGGTCAGCTCCGGGACGCGATCCGCCGGGTCCGGGCGGTCCGTCCGACGAACGCGAACTGGTACTACGACGGGCTGACGGGCCGGGTCGACCGGAGTCGTGCGGTCAGTGACTATCTCCACACCGGGGCCCTGCGGACCTACGCAGGCGTGCTCTTCGTCGCGGTCAGTCTGCTGACGCTCGCCGGGTACGCCGTCGGCGGCGTCGGCGTTTCGGGGCTGGTGCCGGTCGGCGTGGAGGTCCCGGTCGGACTCGTCCTCGTGGTCGGCGTCGTCGCGGCAGTGGCAGTCGGTGTTGCCCCCTCCCACATCGCCGGTGTGCTCACGCTCTCGATTCTCGGCTTCATGGTCGCAATCTTCTATATCCTCGCGAGCGCGCCCGACCTCGCACTCACGCAGTTGCTCATCGAGACGCTCGTCCTCGTACTCTTTTTGCTGGTGTTGAACCAGCTTCCGGCCTTCTACGGGAGTGTCAACCGCGTGCGGGCGGCCCGGGACGCGGTCGTGGCCGGCGCGGTCGGGGTGACAGTCTTCACGACCGTCCTGCTCTCGACGGCCGGGTCGCCGGAGGACCCGATTGCCGACTTCTTTGTCGAACGCGCCGGGATCCCGGCCGAGCACGGTGCCTGGCTGCTCGACTGGGGTGGCGGCGGAAATATCGTTAACGTCATTCTCGTCGACTTCCGTGCGTTTGATACGATGGGTGAGATCGCGGTCGTCGCTATGGCCGCCCTCTCGATTGTGACGATCATCGCCATGCGCGACCGAGGCGGGTCACAATGAGCGGGCGCGAGCCGACGGTCATCGCCCGGACTGTCACGCGGGTGGTCGTCCCACTCATCCTCGTGACCGCGCTCGCGCTGTTGTTGCAGGGACACAACCGGCCCGGTGGCGGGTTCATCGCCGGCGTCCTGACGGTGACGGCCTTCGCGCTGACCTACATCATCTACGGGCTAGACTACATCCGGACGGAACTGCTCGACCAGCAGGTCCCGGCGGCCGGCGCCGTCGAGTCCACGCTGGTGCGTGACCTTGGGGCCGTCTTTGGCGTTGGGCTCCTCATCGCCGTCGCCGGGGGTCTCGTCGCGGTCGGGCTCGGATTCCCCTTCCTGACGCAGGCGGTCCTGTTCATCGAGCACGTCCCGCTGTACGAGGAACTGGAACTCGCGGGTGCGTTGGTCTTCGACCTCGGGGTCTATCTCGTGGTGGTCGGCGCGCTCCTGACCATCCTCGCGGTGGTGGGGCTAGAATGACCCAGGTCGTCCTCGCGGTCGTGCTGGGATTGCTCTTTGCCGTCGGGACCTTTCTCATCCTCCGGCGGGACGTGGTCCGCGTGGTCTGGGGGGTCACGGTCATCAGCCAGGCGGCGAACGTCTATTTGGTGACGATGGGCGGGCTGTCGGGTGCGGCGCCGGTCCTCGCACCCGGTGCAACCGCCAGCGTCACCGACCCGCTGGTCCAGGCGCTGGTCCTGACAGCCATCGTCATCGGCTTTGGGACGACCGCCTTTGCGCTCGTGCTCACCGTCCGGGTCTACCAGACCCGGGGAACGATCGACCTGAGCGGTGACGCCGACCCCGAACGGGTTGCGGTCGACGGTGGCGGCGAACCTGCGGGGGACACCGAGGGCACACCCCCCCGCCCGGAGGGTGCTGACGGGGGTGACTCGGCGTGACCACGGCTGTCGCTCAGCAGGTCGTCATCGCGCCGATGCTCGTGGCGCTGGTCGTGGCGATTGCCACACTGCTCGCGCGCCGGTCGAACCGGACACAGCGGGCGCTGAGCCTGCTCGGCGGCGGCGCGTACGCGGTGGCGGTCGTCCTGCTGGCCCGGCGTGTCCAGACCGACGGTGCCGCCGTCTACCAGCTCTCGGACTGGCCGGCCCCCTTCGGGGTCACGCTCGTTGCCGACGAACTCTCCGTCTTCATGCTCGGGTTGACCGCCATCGTGGCGTTCGCCGCCGTCGCCTTCGCCGTCTTCTACGTCGACAGCGTCGGCCAGCGAGTCTCCTTCCACCCGCTCTATCACTTCATGCTCGTCGGCGTCACCGGGTCCTTCC
>CAZQZE010000219.1:0-4295 GCA_964597715.1 uncultured Halobacteriales archaeon | reverse complement strand
CCCGGCAACTCCTCCAGAACGCCAAAGAACAGGGCGTCCACTCCGGCAAATCCCCCGTCGGCCTCGCCGCCGCCGCGGTCTACGCCGCCTCACTGCTCACCGACGAGAGGACGACGCAGGCCGCTGTCAGCGACGTCGCGGACATCTCGGAGGTCACCATCCGCAACCGGTACCACGAGTTGCTCGAGGCCGAGCAGGACCTACCGGCGGTATAGCCACCGGTAGTGTCGTGTGGCGTGGTGGACGGATTACTCACCCTCAAGCGGTTCGCCGCGGCGGTCGACCCGCGTAGCGGGCAGGCCGGCGCGGTCGGCGTGTTCACGGACGGCCTCCTCGCTTTCAGCCTGATAGTGACAGAACGTCCCCGTAATCATCGCCTCCTCGTCGGTCAGGACCTCGGACTCGACCCACCGGATGCCGACGCCCTCGTCCCGCAGTTCCTGCAGGGCGTTGCCGGACTGTTCACCAGCCGCCGCCAGTTCCTCCTCGGTGATCGGTTCTTCCAGCGAGCGGAGGATGAGAAAGTCCTCCAGGTCTCTGTCGGACATTGCTCACTCCGGCCGGACTGTTCACGGCGGCGGCTAATAAACCTGCGGAGGTGTGCCGGTGACGGGACAGGACCGCGGCTTTTTGTGAGCCAGAGCCGAGGGTGTGGCATGGACCTCGGGGGCTTCGTACTCGCCGCCAGCACGGCAGACCTAGCCGACGAGCCTGCGGCCCGCGAGCACGCCGACCTCGTGGAGTTCCGGCTGGACCTGGCAGCCGAGCCGATGGCACAACTCCGCGCCTACGACGGCGAACTCCCGCTGCTCGTGACGAACCGCGTCGTGTGGGAGGGGGGTGAGGCCGCCGACACGTCACGACGGCTGGACCGGCTGGTGGCCGCTGTCGAGCAGCCCGGCGTCGAGGCAGTCGACCTGGAACTCGCGGCGCTGGCGGAGGATGTCGGCGACGGACCGGGCGCCACCCACTCGGCCGCCCGTGTTCGCGATGCCGCCCGCGAACTGGGTGTGACACCCCTCGTGTCGGTCCACGACTTCGAGATGACACCCGGCCGGGAGCGGATGGCGGACCTGCTCGCGCGGGCCGGCGAGCACGGCCACATCGCCAAGCTGGCGGTCACCGCGGCGTCAGCCGACGACGTGCTGGACCTGTTGACGGTCACCCGGGCAGCGGCCCGCGACGGACAGCAGGTGGCGACGGTGGCGATGGGTGAGGCGGGCCGGCACTCCCGGGCGGTCGCGCCGGTGTACGGCTCCCGGGTCGGCTACGCGCCCGTAGACCCGGCCGGGGCAACCGCCCCCGGCCAGTACGACCTGGCAACGCTCGCGGGACTCGTCGAGGGCCTCGGCGTCGAGCGGGCGGAAGATTCAACACGCGGTGACAACCGACCATCCAGTAGTGGAGACTGACTCGGCAGACCCGGCGGACTCGTCGGAGTCGACGGGCAAGCGGCCGTGGCTAGCCGCGCTGCTCTCGGTGTTCTACCCCGGACTCGGCCACGTCTACCTCCGGCTGTGGGGACGTGCCCTGCTGTGGTTTCTCTCGATCATCACCGCGACGGCGCTGCTGGTTCCGCCGGAGGTCTACCCCTCCACCCTGTCGGTGAGTGCGGCGATGAGCGCTGCCCAGGCGCTGCCACTGACTATCAGCATCACTATCCTGGCGATGACACTGCTGAACGTCCTGGACGCGTATCTGATGGCAAAACGGAGCGGCGAGGAGGGGTCGGAGGACGAGGCGACCTGCCCGAACTGCGGGAAGGAGGTCGACGAGGACATCGAGTTCTGTCAGTGGTGTACGACGGAACTCGAGTAGTGGGTCCGTTCGGCCGGGTCACTTCTCGACGATCGACTCCTCGACGGCCTCGCCGAAGTGGCGGGCGGTATCCTCGGCGTAGACCAGCAGTTCGTCGCCGGGTTCGAGGTCGGTGACGGCGGTGCGGCCCGCCCGGGTGTGGACCTTGATCGTCTCGGCATTTTGCAGCAGGGTCTCGACCCGGTCGCCGTCGTCGGTCTCGGCCTGGACGCGGAACATCGGCCGTTTCTCGATCTTCGCGCGGCCGACGACGGTCTCGCGGGTGTCGCCGTCAGTGTCGACGACCTGGGCCTCCGTCCCGCTGCCGACCTCAGAGAGGTACGCCGTCTCGCCCCCTGGGACCCGGAGGTATGCGTGGACCGCGCCGGCGTTGACCCGGAACGGCCGGGAGGCGACGTAGGGTGACTCGGCGGTCTCGGCGTGAACAAAAAAGAGTCCCCGGGACATCGAGCCGACGAGCATCCCCTCGTCGTGGTCCATCATCTCGCCGGTGTCGATACAGACCCGGTCGGCCGAGCCGGTCTGCTCGACCTCGGTCACCTCGGCGTACTCCAGGTCGAGGGTCTCCCGGTCGACGGCATCCCGGGTCTCGACGGTCCGGCGGATCTCGCCGGGGTCGTCGGTGTCGAGCAGGACCGCGTCGGCCCCGATCTCCAGGGTCTCGTAGGCGGTTGCGGCCTCCTCGGCGGTCCGGACCCCTGCCACCAGCGTCGTCTCCTCGCCGATCCGGGCGATCAGGTTCTCCAGGGGGATGATCTGCCAGTCCTCGCCGACGACGAGGGTGTGGTCGGCCTCGCCGGCGACGGCCTCCGCGAAGGCCTCGTACGTCTCGTCGAGGATGCGGACGTAGCCACCCTGGGCACCGTCGGCCCGTAGCGCCGAGAGGTCCGCCGAGCCCGAGAGGTCGGAGGGCAGGTCGACGGTGCCGTCGCCCTCGCCGTCCTTGCCGACGACGGTCGCGTCCGGGTTCGGCCCCCCTTCCTCCTCGGCCTCCATGACGTGAACGTCGCCCCCGCCGAAGGCCGCGACGTTGACCTCGCCGAGTTCCCGGACCCGGTCGACGTCCCGTCGGTCGACGAGTACCCAGTCGACGCCGGCCTCCAGCCCGGCCGTGATCCGTCGCTTGCGGGCCTCCCAGTCGCCGACCTCGTCGTCCGCCTTTAGCCAGACCGAGCGTGTCATGTGCCAAGGCTGGCGGCCGGGTGGCTTCAACGTGGCGGATCCCTGGACACGAGGGGGCCGAGACACCGCCGCACCGAGACTCAAACGGCCGTTTGTGCCTACGGCACGGCTATACGGGCCCCGGACACAGGGACAGGTATGGGTCAGGTCTTTCCGCTGCGGTCGTCGGTCGACCTCGGCGACCGCGAGCCCCGGCTGGTCGACATGGACGACGAGCGAGCGGACGAGGTCTTCGAGGCGCTGGCCTCGGGGACCACACGACAGGTCCTCTCGGCGCTGCACGGGGAGCCACAGACCGCCTCGGACCTGGCGGAGGTGACGGACACGTCCGTCCAGAACGCCCAGTATCACCTCGAAAAGCTCCGGAACGTCGACCTGGTCGAGCCCGTCGATACCTGGTACTCCGAGCGAGGGACCGAGATGACGGTCTACGCGCCCGCCGACGAGGCGCTCGTGCTCGTCGCCGGTGAGGACCGCTCGCGGTCGCTGCGGTCGCTACTCAGGCGTGTGGTCGGCTCGGTCGGGCTGGTGGCGCTCGCCAGCCTGCTGGTCGCTGCCGCAACCGGGCAGGTCGTCGACATGCCCGTGCCGGCCTCGGGGTCGGGGGACGACGGGGGTACCGTGTCCGCCGAGCGTGTCCAAGACGCCGCCTCCAGCGGGGCCGAGGCCGCCGGTGCCGTCGACCCAGCCGTGCTGGCCGGGCTGGCCTGCTTTGTCGGCGGGCTGGTCGTGCTCGCCGCGGTGGCCGGGCTCCGGTACCGGCAACGACGGGCGCGGAGGCGAATCTCCGCCTGAGACGGCGGCGGCCGCCACCGGGCGGACCGTGGGTTTTTGCCGGTCCCACCCGAGTTCCGGGTCGATGAACGCAAGCGAGACGTTCGACATCGGCGGCGAGACGACGGTTCACCGGATGGGGTACGGTGCGATGCGGGTCACCGGGAAAGGGGTCATCGGCCCACCCGAGGACGAGGCGGCCGCGAGAGACCTGCTACGCCACGCGGTCGAACTCGGCGTCGACTTTATCGACACCGCGGACTCCTACGGCCCCGGTGTCAGCGAGCGGCTCATCGGCGAGGCGCTCGACCCCGAGGACGCCGTCGTGGCGACAAAGGCCGGCCTGCTACGGGATACCGACACCGAGTGGAAGCCACACGGTCACCCCGACTACATCAGAAACCAGGTGCTGGTGAGCCGGGACCGGCTGGGCGTCGACACCATCGACCTCTACCAGTTCCACCGGCCGGACCCGGACACCGACTTCGAGGCCAGCGTCCAGGCCTTCGCCGAGTTGAAAG
>CAZQZE010000218.1:0-4313 GCA_964597715.1 uncultured Halobacteriales archaeon | reverse complement strand
GAGACGTTACTCGCGACAGTCCAGTCCGTGGTCCCGCTCTCGTTCGTGAACGCATCAGTCCGGTTGTAGATATAGACCCCGTCGGAGGCATCCACGAACGCGTAGTCGACCGCGCGCCCGGCAACTGACTGCTGGGAGGCCGACGAGTTGCTGAGGTCCCCTACCGCGGCGGTAAATTCAGTTTCTATCATGCTCCTGTCGTCGCTGTAATTCGCGTTCGTGTGTTCCAGCAGGTCACCGACCATCTGTTCGGCCTGCTGGCGTTGTTGCAGTGCGTCACCGCCGCCGGCGGTGTCACCGCGGGTGGCGAGGTTCTGGGTGAAAATGGCGCCGTTGATCACGACCGAGAGCGCAACGAACGCCACCGCGAGCGAGAAGGCCGCCACCAGGATGACCTGAGCGCGGTCCTCCTCGAAGCGGCGCCCGCTGTCGGTCCCGGAGCCGTTCGGAGGGCTCAGACCCGCCACACGACCACCTCCACGCGGACGATATTGTACAGGTCGGTGTCCGGCGAGGTATCGGGGATGTAGAAGTCGGTGGCACTGTCGCCGATGCGGGCACCAGTCGGGTTGCCCTGCGGGGTGTAGAGGTGGTCACTGTCGTCGAGGGCGACCGTCCAGGAGGCCGAGACGGCGTTGTCGGACGGCTGTCCGTTGTACACGAACCGCTGGGCGTTCGTTGCCGTCCCATTGTTCACCTGATACTTGAGGTCGACATTGTAGGCGATACCGCTGGCGGTGAACGTCCGGTTCAGCATCTGCCCGAACGTGACGTTCGGCCCTGAACCGGTGTACTCGCCGCGGTCGCCGTCGGCACCGTGGAAGCGGTCACCGCTGGCGTTGTAGTAGAGGACCGCCGGCTCGAGCGTCCCGTTCTCGCTGGCGGCCGCCAGCAGCCCTTGGGCGCGTTCCTGCTGCTGGTTCTCGATGTGCTGGCTGGAGGTGCTGGCCGAGAGCGGCGTCACGGCTGTCGACTGGAGGGCAAAGAGGACACTCGTCAACAGCAGAAGCGAGCCGATGACCGCCTCGAGTGCGTGGGCCTGTCCACGGTCACCTGTTCTCCGGGGCGGGAGTCGCCGCATCTACCACACCTCCACGACCAGAACAGCGTCCCGGTTGGCAAGCGAAACCGCCCGGCGGGCGGTGATCGTCGAGCCCTCCCCCGCGGGGCTCGGGCCGGCGGTGAGGGCAACATCACAGGCTCCGTCCGTTGCGTTGACGAGTTGGCGGGTGGCCTCGTCCCAGCACAGCGGGACCGGCGTATCTGTGTCCGTCGGCGGGCCGGTGACGTTGCCGACGACACTGACGTTCAGGTCCTGTCTGTCGCGGATACCGACGCGGTCGTTCAGCGAGTCGTTCTCGTAGACACACCGCTCCGGGACAGAGCCGCCGTCCAGCGAGTCAAAGAAGGCTCGCGTACAGAAGGTGTCGACAACGTAGGGGTCGGCCGGCGACCCCAGCTGGTCGCCGGCTAGTTCGTCGGCCACCCGGTTCGCGGTGACGGTGTCGTCCTGTGGATTCCCGGTAAACGGGGTGACAGCACTGGCGACAAAGAGGAAGACGAAGCTGACGACCCCGATGAAGATAACCGCGCCAACGGCAAAGTCGATCGTGGTCTGTCCTCTCATGAGTGACTCGGCGGGCGCGAACACCGTCGGTAGCTCGGGTGTGGGTGGGACACAACAGAGAGTCTGTTCGGTGGAGAGTTGGGAAAGGCATACTTATCGGTTACGACGGGGCTATCAGCCGAGATAATACCGGCCCCGAGAGGGCGGTCAGGCCCGGCGCTCGAGGAGCTCCCGGACCGTCTCCTCGATGTCACGCTCGGGCGCCCAGCCCAGCTGTTCGCGGGCACGGGTCGTGTCGACGGGAAAGTCACTGACCAGCGTCTCCCCGTCCCCACGGGGGTTCTCGACCAACTCGACCGGCGGGTCGTACCCGTGCTCGACGGCAACCTCCCGCACGAGCCCGGCGAGCGATTCGACACTGGGGTCCTCGTCGCTGGCGACCTCGTACCGTTCGACACCGGTCTCCCCCCTCGCACGCTGGTCGAGCAGGCGCTCGGCCGAGCGGAGGTAGGCGCGGGCGACGTCCGCGACGTGAATGAAGTTGCGGGACTGGGTGCCCGGCTCGTAGACGGTCAGCGTCTCGTTTGCGAGCGCGCGGTCGACAAAGAAGTTGATCACCGTCCCCTTCGAGACGCGCTGGCCGCCGACCTCGTGGTCGCCGTAGAGATTGGAGATCATCAGCAGGTGGGCGGGAAAGGCACCGGCCGCGAGGTCCGCGATAGCCCGCTCGCTGACCAGTTTGGTCCGGCCGTACCAGTTCATCGGGTCACGGGGGTGGTCGACGGTGATGGGGAACTCCTGTGGGTCGCCGAGGACGGCCATACTGAACGGGAAGATCATGGCTGCGCCGGTCTGCCGGCAGACGTAGGCGACATCGTTCGTCGCCTGGATATTGACCTCGTGGGCGCGCTCGGGGTGGTCCTCGCAGTCGTCGACGCCGCTCACTGCCGCGAGGTGCATCACGATGTCCGCGCCGGTAAGCGCCTCGGTCAGGTCCCCGCGCTGGCGGATATCGACGTACTCGACGTCCACGTCGCCGACCTGGCGGACGGTGCCGAGATAGAAGTTGTCCAGCGCGGCCACCTCCCACTCCGGGTGGACCTCCTGCAACTGGGCGACGACGCGACTCCCGATATAGCCGGCCGCACCGGTGACGGCGACGCGCACGTCGGCTGGCTCTGTCATACCCTCCCCCTCGGCGCCGCGGCACTTACCCCCCGCGCTTTCCGCGTCATCTGTTCCTCCTGAACCGTTCGGCCAGGTCTCGCACACCGTCAGCCAGGGTCCACTCTGGGGTAAAGCCGGTCTCCCCGAGCCGGTCGAAATCGACGTGGTAGGAGGGGCCGGGGTGTTCGTCCTCCAGGTAGGTGATGTCCACGTCGCCGACGACCTCGCGGACGACATCGGCCACCGCCGAGACCCGGTAGTTCTGCCCGTCCGTGCCGACGTTGTAGACCCGCTGTGGCCAGTCCTCGGGGTTGCGGACGGCGTGGGCGTAGGCGCGGGCGGCGTCGGCAACGTGGATGAACGGGCGCCAGTTCGAGCCGTCGCCGTAGACGGTCAGCGGCCGACCGGTCAGCGCCCGGAAGACAAAGTAGTTGACCACGAGATTGAACCGGACACCGGGGGCGTAGCCGTAGTTGGTGCTCATCCGGAGGGCGGTGCCGGACATCCCGTGGTCCTCGCAGTACTCCGCGAGCAACCCCTCCGCGCGCAGTTTCGACTCGGCGTACGGGTTGATCGGGTCGGGGTCGACCGTCTCGTCCAGGCTTCTGCTCACCGCCCGCCCGTAGACGTTACACGAGGAGGCGAAGACGACGTGGTCGACGTCGAGTTTGCCCGCCGCCCGGAGCACGTTCTCGGTGCCCTCGAGGTTGGTCGCGAAGGTCTCCTCCCGGCGGTCGTGGGTGCTCGCGGCGCCGGTGATGGCCGCGAGGTGGACCACCCGGTCGACCCCACGGGTCGCACTCTCGACGTCGCCGTACTCCCGGACGTCCGCGCGGTGGAACTGCAGGTCGTCGTCCAACAGCCCCAGAAAGGCCTGTGGCGACCCCGAGGAGAGGTCGTCCAGCGCGACGACACGGTCGACATCCGCGGCGTCCTGCAGGCACCCGAGCAGGCGGCTCCCGATATACCCGCAGGCGCCGGTGACGAGGACGTCCATCCTACCCCTCCGTCCGCCCCTCCAGCACGCCCGGCAGGAAGCGGTCCTCGTGGGCCTCGATGGTGTCGGCGTGGCGTGTGAGCGTCCCGAGGATGTCCTCGACGCCGGCCTCGAAGCTCTGGGCCTGGCCCCCGGTCAGCTCCAGATACCGGTCGTTTGCGATCTCCATCTTGTGGGTCTCGTCCTCGTCACGGGGGTTCTCGAAGTGCTCGACGGCCACGTCCAGGCCGTGGCCGGTGCCGACGTTGGCGATTGTCTCGGCCACCTCGACGATGCTGATGGCGCGGGTGACCTGGTTGTAGACGGTGAGGTGCTCGGGTCGACCCCCGGGGTCAGCGAGTGCGAGCCGCGCCAGCCCCTCGACGGCGTCCTCCAGGCCGATGAACGGCTTGCGCTGCTCGCCTTTCCCGTAGACGGTCACGGGGTAGCCGGCGACGGCCTGTGCACAGAAGCGGTGGGCGACCGTCCCGAAGTAGTAGTCGAAGTCGAAGCGGGTCTTCAGCCGGTCGTCCGCGCGGGTCTCCTCGGTCTCGGTGCCGTAGGTGATGGCGGTCCGGACATCGGAGATGGGCAGGTCGAACT
>CAZQZE010000217.1:0-4332 GCA_964597715.1 uncultured Halobacteriales archaeon | reverse complement strand
GAGAGCCGCCGAGACGGGGTCGACACCGTCGATGAAACTATCTGGGGTACTTGGTATCAGTCCCACTCGGTGTAGCCACACTGCCCGCAGTGCTGGCGGTCGTCGTGGGCCGCGAGGAAGGCGTCACCACAGCGAGGGCACTGTTCGCGGTCGGTGGTGCCGTCCTCGCCGTAGAGTTCGTAGCGACTCATGCCCCCTCGGCCTCCGCCCCGTCGGCCCCGTCGCTACTGATCTTGTTACGGTCGAGCATGTGGTCCTGCTCGACGCTCTTTGCGTGTCCGGGGGTCTCGTAGACCTTCGCGTGACCCACGGTCGTCCGCATCCCGAACTTCGTGTCGAGCTTGCGGATGACGACCTCCTCGGCGTCCTTGTTGAGCTTTGCCGCGAGCGAGTCCCGCACGGAGAGCCGCGACGGGGTGGCGTCCTCGTGTGTCACCTCGAATCTGACATCCGTCCGGTGTAACATCGGATTTCCGTCCTCGCTGACGATGTCGATATCCATGTTGGTATAGAGTCCCGGCGAATCGGATAAAAGGATTTCGAAGCCACACACGGCCAAAACCGCCACGCTGTGCCGGTTCGCGGCGCGGGTCGCGTGACCGGTAGCGCCCCGACCGGTCTCACCGCAGCGGCGGTGAGTGGACGTACACCCGCCTCGACCTGGGGTCGACACAGACCGTCGACGCCCCCTGCTCCGCGGTCCGCACGCTCGTTGCCCCGTCCAGCGGGCGCCTCGAGTCGTACCGCTCCCGACAGACCGGACACCGCCGCTCGTGGGCGACCCGCTCGCGGCTGTTCGGACCCGTATCCGGGGCAACCGGGTCCGTGTCGGCACCTGCGGCCGCCATGTCCCGCTGACCGCCCTCACCTGCGGGGCCTCCGTTACCGGTCGACCCGCCGAGACCGTCTGCGACCGGCCGCTCAGAACGGGCGGCGTCGACGGCCGCCAACACGACCGTCAACTCCCGCGCCGTCGGGTTGCCGTCGACCGTCACGCCCTCTCGACGGGGTAGCGCCGGCCCGTCGTCGGTCGTGTCCCCTGTCATACTCACAGCGGATTGATACCGTGTTTCTTCGGGGGCCACTCCTCCTCGTGGGTCGTCCCGGAGCGTTGCAGCGTATTGACGACCCGCCGGCGGGTCTCCGTCGGGTCGACCGCCGCGTCGACACCGAACCCCTCGACTGCGCGGACGGCGCCGGTCCGGTTGATGAACTCCCGGACCAACTGCTCGCGGCGCTGCTCGGGGTCGTCGGCGGCGTCGACCTCGTCGCGGTAGACGATGTCGACGGCCCCTTCGATCCCCATCGCGGCGACCTCGGCGGTGGGCCAGACGACGGTCAGTTCGTTGTCCGTCGAGCGCCCGCCGGCCATCAGGACGTAGCCGAAGCCGTAGCCCCGCCGGAGCACCACGCTGATTTTGGGGACGGTCGCGCGGTTGACCTCGAACAGCACCTTCCCGGAGTGGCGGGCGATCCCCTGGCGCTCGGCGTCCGGCCCGGGCAACACCCCCGGAACGTCCATCAGGAAGAGTAGCGGGAGCCCGAAGGCGTCACACAGGCTGATAAAGCGGGAGGCCTTGTCACAGGCGGGCACGTCGAAGGTCCCGGCCTTGATCCGGGGGTTGTTGGCGACGATACCCACGGGCTGGCCCTCCAGTCGGGCGAACCCGGTCACGATGTTGCGGGCGTACTGGGGCTTCAGTTCGAAGAAGGAATCACGGTCGGCCACCCCCTCGACGGCCCGGTAGATGTCGTAGCCGCGGTCGGTCTCCGTCGGGATGAGGTCGGCCAGCCCCGCGACCGCCTCCGCCGGCGGGGCTGCCCAGCCCTCGTCGACGGGCGGAGCGTGGTTGGCGTTCGTCGGCAGGTAGGACAGAAAGGTCTTGACGGCGTCGAGACACGCCCTGTCGTCCTCGTAGGCGGCGTCGGCCATCCCGGTGGTCGCGGTCTGGAACTGCGCGCCGCCGATCGCCTCCGTGCTCAGGTCGACACCCAGCGCCGCCTCCACCAGCGAGGGGCCGGCGACACCCATCGTCGACGTCCCATCGACCATCGGGACGAAATCACACGACGCGGCGTAGTTCGTGGGGGCGGCAAACCCCGGCCCCATCATGGCCGACACCTGCGGTGCCCACCCCGACAGCTTCGTCTGGAAGACGAAATCGCCGCCGGAGGCGTACGGCCGGGCGTCGAGGCCCTCCTGGATCCGGTGGCCGCCGCCGTCGTGGAGGAGGACGAGCGGGAACCCCCGCCGGAGTGCGAGCCCGCCGACCCGCCGGAGCTTCGAGCCACCGGTGTGACCCAGCGACCCGCCCTTCACCGTGAAGTCGGTCGCCGCGACCGCGACCGGCCGGCCGTCGACCCGGCCGAGCCCGGTCACGACCCCGTCCGCCGGCGCGTCCTCCCGCTCCCAGTCCTGGGTCTCGGGTGTCGTCGGCGCCGGCCCGGCGAGTCGCCCGTACTCGTCGAAGCTGCCGTCGTCACAGAGATATGCGACCCGCTCGCGCGCGGTGAGCTTGTCGTGGTCGTGCTGTCGCTGGATGGCCGCCTCCCGCCCCTCGTCCCCGACGGCCTGTTTGGCCTCCCGCAGCCGCTCGCGGAGCTCCGCCGTCGAGAGTTCCCGCCGGTCAAAGGGTCCGTCACTCATCGCTCCCCCTCCGGCGGATGCCGCCGTCCCGTCCTGCGAGCCCGGAGGACACCCTCCGCTCGCTGGCAGTGTGTCATACGTGCACACCTCTGAACAGGGTGCCCCTAAATCGGTTGTGGTGGCCGCTAGTCTCACCTGCACCGGCAACGTTCGACAGGATTAAGTTCCCGTGCGTTATTGGTATGAGTAATCATGTCACACCGGGGCGGCCCAGTCAGCGACCTCTCCGCCCGGTACACCGAGGGTCGCCGATGAGTTTCGAGCGCTGTCCGGACCCGGTCTGGCTCTCCGGCGGTACACTCAATCACCTCGCGGACGAACCGACAGATATGCCCGAGGCCGACGCCCCGGACGACCTCCCCGACCGTATCGTCAGCGTCCTGGAAGCCGCCGACATCGACGGCCCGGTTTCGGCCGGCCGACTCCAGCGGCTCCTCGCCCGCGACGGCATCGACGTCGCGTCGAGTGTCATCCGCGAGACCTGTTCCGCCCTCGCGGAGGAGGGGCGACTCGTCGAGGAACCCGGGCCCCGGTATATCCTCGTCGAGGGCTGACCCGCCCCGACCGCGGTCCCCGCCTACTTGTCCCTCCGGCCCGAGGTGTGAGACGTGCCACAGTTCGACGACTTCGACCACGAGTCACACATGCGCCGCGCAGTTGCGCTCGCCCGCGAGGCAGCCGACCGCGGCGACCGCCCCTTCGGCTCCGTCCTCGTCCGGGACGACGAGAGTATCGCGGAGGCCTCGAACCGTGTCGTCACCGCCGAGGATGCCCGCCGCCACCCCGAACTCGACCTCGCGGCCCGGGCCCGCCGCGAACTCGGCCCGGGCGCACGCGCGGAGACGGCCATGTACACCAGCACCGAACCCTGTCCGATGTGTGCCGGCGGCATCCGTCACGCCCGGCTCGGCCGGGTGGTCTACAGTGTCGCCGGTGACGAACTCCAGGAGTTCACCGGCCGGAGCCCGCCTGTCAGTTCCGCCGACATCCTCGACGGGACCACGGAGGTCGTCGGCCCCGTCCTGAACGAGGCGGGCCGAGCCGTCCACACGGCGTTCGACTGGTGAGAGCGGTCGCCGTCCGAGACTGCCAACGGTTCCGCGTCAGAGTGCGTCGGCCGGGAGCGTCAGCCGCCGCCGGAGCGGTTCGAACCCCAGCCTCTCGTAGAAGGCAACGGCCTGTGGGTTGTCGGCGTCGACATCGAGTGCGAGTTCCGGACAGCCGACCGCCCGCGCCCGGTCGGCAGCGTGTGCCATCAGTTCGCGGGCTAACCCGGTCCCGCGGTAGGGCTCCCGGACGTAGATGTCGTCGACGACCAGCCGGTCGGGCCGGTCGAACACCCTCGGCGCCTCGTCGATGTCGGTCGTGACGAAGCCGACGAGCCGGCCCTCCCCCTCCTCCACTTCGGCCGGCCGCTCCTCGTCGACGGCCACCGACACCTCCTGGGGCGTCGTCGCGACCCGCTTGCGCCGGAAGGCAACCTCCTCGGCGACGAGATTTACGTCCTCCGCGAGGGCGTGCCCCTCGACGGTCGTCTCCAGTTCGCGGTGGTAGGGCAGCCATAGCTGCTCGACGTAGCGACGGAGTGGCTCCTCCTCCGCCGGCAGCGGGCGGATATCCATGCTGGTGTCCCCTCGCGACACCGACTTAGTGGTGCCGGCTGACTCCGCTCACCCCTCCGCGAG
>CAZQZE010000216.1:0-4350 GCA_964597715.1 uncultured Halobacteriales archaeon | reverse complement strand
GATGCTCCGACTGGGATTCGAACCCAGGTCATCGCCTCGAGAGGGCAATATGATTGGCCGGACTACACTATCGGAGCGTACCGCGTCGTAGTGCCGTACTGTAGTTTTTGTAGGGCTCTCAGTCTGCACTAGCGTGCACGAACTTCCCAGTATAAACATTTCCGATATACGTAGCCGCGGCCATCCGGCACGGTGGGCGGCCTCTCAGGCGACGGACCGGGGTGAACGACCGCCCGAGCGGAGGGTCTCCACGCCGCCGACGGTCTGTCACCTCCACAGTCAGCACGAGGCTGACACCCACCGCTGTCGTGTCCGCTGTTTCACCGGGCTTGAGGGATGGCGTGAGAACAGCCACCGGGGTCGAGTAGCCGAACAGGCTCCGCGCGAGCGACCCGACCACTGCCGGTCACGACAGTACTCGCCGGGTCCGCCGGTCGAGTCGGAGCACGTGGTGGTACTCTTCCACACAGCAGTCAGGCGGGGAGCCAGTTGGACCCTCCGGGCCGCCCCGCTCGTCGGAACCGGAACCAATACACGCACGCCATCGCTGAGATAGTATATGGTCTCTCTATTACTGCTGGTCGCACTCCTGGCGGCGATATTCGTCGGCTTCAATATCGGGGGGTCGTCAACGGGTGTCGCGTGGGGCCCGCCCGTCGGGGCGCGCATCACGAACAAAACCGCAGCGGCCGCACTGATGACCTTTTTTGTCTTTCTGGGCGGCTGGACGGTCGGCCGGAACGTTATCGACACACTCGGTGGGGACCTCGTCCCGCAGGCACTGTTTTCCACCGAGGCGAGCATCGTCGTCTTGGGGTTTATCGGACTCGGAATGCTGCTCGCGAACCTCTACGGCGTTCCGGTTTCGACGTCGATGACGGCGGTCGGGGCGATCGCCGGACTCGGGCTCGCAACTGGCCGGCTCGACTACGCCGTTGTCGGCTCGATCATGGTCTGGTGGGTGATCGCCCCGATCGTCGGGTTCTGGTGTGGTGCGGTCATCGGTCGGTATCTCTACCCCTACCTCGACCAGAAGTTCGCCCTCCAGCAATCAAGCGGCCCGCTGGTCACACTCGACCGCTCGGGGCTGCTGCCAACGCTGAGACTTGGGCCGGGGACCGCCCGGCGTGAGCTGGTAAGTACAGTTGCCGTGTTGGTGATCGCCTGTTATATGGCGTTCAGTGCCGGTGCGAGCAACGTTGCAAACGCGGTTGCGCCACTCGTCGGCGGCGGCTCGCTCAGTGTGAATAACGCGGTTGTCCTCGGAACTGTTGCGATCGGACTCGGGGCGTTCACCATCGCACGGCGGACGATGGAGTCCGTCGGAAACGACCTCACCGACCTCCCACTGCTGGCGGCGACTATCGTCATGGTCGTCGCAGCCAGCATCACCACGGTTGCGTCCGCCCTCGGCGTCCCGATGAGCCTCGCGCTCTCGACGGTCATGTGTATCGTCGGCCTCGGGTGGGGGCGGGCGACCCGTCCGACGGGGGCCGCCGACCTCGTCAGGGGGGAGGTCGAGGCCGAGATCTCGGTGAATGCGGTCACCGCCGAGACCGGCGAGGAGGTCCCCGGGGTCGGCGAGGAGGACCCCGAAAACGTACAGGATGTCCAACAACTGTTCGACCCCTCCTCCGTCGTTCGGTTCGTCGCGTTCTGGGTCATCGGCCCCTCTGTCGCCACGGTACTCTCCTACGCGACGTTCGTCCTCCTCCCGATCCCGGGCACGGTCTGAGAGAGTGTGCCGAGAGCGCCTCACTCCTCGTCAAAGGGGGAGCCCGCCGCGTCGGGTTCGTGCCCGCTGAGGCTGATGATATTCTCCCGGCCGACCCGGAGTTTGCTGATCTCGCCGTCGTCCGCCATCTCGGAGAGCAGCATACTCACCTTCGATTTCGACCACTCGGTCTCGTCGACAATATCGACCTGTTTCATCCGCCCGCCGTTGCCCTCCAGCAGCCTGCGGACGCGGTCCTCGTCGGAGAGTAACTCCTCCTCCGAGACCGCCGGGGTCGCGGCCGTCTGCTGGGACTGTGTCGACCCGGTGCCGGCGGCCGGTGGGTCGTCTGCCCCGGCTGACGGGCCTCCTGTACTGTCAGGCCCGCCTCCGGTATCGGTCGGGAGCATACCGGCGTACCAGGCCAGTCCGCCGAGTCCGAGCAGGACCGCCAGCCCGACCGCGAGCGAGGACACCAGGGAGAGACCACCCTCGTCCGGGGGCTCCTCGCCGGCCCCGTCACCGGGGCCGGGGGTGTCGGCACCCGGCGTCTGATCACCGGTGGCTGTGGTGGCCGTCCCGGTGCCGGAGCCGACCCCGGCCTGCGTGTACGTCACGCGCGGACGGGCATTAGAGAACTGTCGCTCGCCGACCCAGGTGACCGTCTCGCTGCCCCCGAGGGTCTCACCGGAGCGTGAGTCCGCCGCCGGGTCGACGGCCCCGAAGGTGAGATTCGGGCCGTGGCCGAGGACGAGTCGCTGGTCGGCGCCGATGTACATCCCCCCGTCGAAGACGTCAGCGACGACCACACGCCCATCGCGGACCGCCGCGAACCCATCCCACCGGAAGGAGAGTTCGACGACCCCCACCGCCTGTGCGCCGCCGATCTGTGTGCGCACGAACGCCGCCCGCCGGACGTCGGTCGCGGTCATGTTCCGCCCGGTCGCCTCCGTTCCGAAGCTGGTCAGTCGCTCGGCCCGCGTTCGAAAGTCACGGACGAACTGTGGCTCCGTCCGCTCGAACTCGACAGCGTAGTCCTCGAAGGTAGCCACCTGCGAGTCGTTTTCGAGCAGGCGCAGATACCGCAACGTCCACTCCGCCGACCCGTTCTCGTAGGTCGTGACCTGAAAGACTGTGCTGTCGAACCCCTCAGGCGTCGTCTGCGGTATCGGGTCGGGCGCAGTCTGTGGCACAACGCCGGTGTCCGTGGCCACAGCCGGCCGGACGTCGGGTGAGGAGGGCGACGCCACAGCAAGCACGGGGGCCGCGGTCACCACTCCAAGCAGCAGCACTGCGACGAGGCCGGCTGCCCCCAGCCGTTGGGTCATCTAGCCACACATCTACCGGCTGGCACAAAAAGCGCTGTGTCTACCGGTCGGCCACCGCGCCGGCGAGTGCCTCGACAGGGTGTGGCGGGTCCGCCCCCTCGTTCTCACCCGTCACGAGCCCGTCACCGAGCTGTGCCCGGCACGAGGCCCCGGGCGCAACGACCTGCTCGCCTCCGCTCTCCGCCACCTGGTCCTCGAGGATTGAGCCGATAGCCTGACTCATCGAGTAGTGTTCGGCCTCGTACCCGAAGGAGCCGGCCATCCCACAGCAGCCCGAGTCGAGTGCGTCGACCGCGTAACCCGCCCGCCGGAGCACCCCCACCGCGTGGTGGTCGCGTTTGACCGCTGTCTGGTGACAGTGGCCGTGGTAGGTGAGCGCCTCGTCGGGCGCCTCGAACTCGACGTGGTCGTCGAGCCGGTGGCGGTCGATGTACTCACAGACACCGTATGTGTTGCGTGCGACCCGCTCGACGGTGTCGCCGGTGAGCAGGTCCAGGTAGTCGGACTGGAACATAACCGCGTCGGACGGCTCGACGACCACGACGTCGAACCCATCGTCGAGATACGACGCCAGCGTGCGGACGTTCGTCCGCGCCCGTTCGCGGGCGGTGTCGAGAAAGCCCTTCGAGTGGGCCGCCCGGCCACTCGGCGCGACACCCTCGGCCAGGCGGACGTGGACGCCCGCCGCCTCCAGCACCCGGACCGCGGCCTTCCCGGCCTCGGGGTGACTGTAGTTGGTGTAGGTGTCGGGAAAGACCACCGCCTTCCGGGCCGCGCTCCCGGGGTCGACGGCTGGCTCGCGACCGTCCATCCAGTCGGCGAAGCTCTCCCGGTGAAACTCCGGCAGGTCACGCTCGCGGGCGATCCCCAGGACCGTCTCGGCGACCAGCCCGCTTCCCGGGAGTCGCTGTGCCCAGTTCGAGAGGGGTGCGAACGCGCTCGCCAGCCTGCTCACCGTGTCGATATTCGCAAACAGCCGGTCACGGAGCGTCGTTGCACCCTCCTGGTGGGCCTGGTACTCGACCTCGGCTTTCAGCTTGGCCATATCAACCTCGCTCGGGCAGTCCTTCGCACAGCCCTTGCAGCCGATACAGAGGTCCATCACCTCGGAGACGAACTCCTCGCCCGCCGGGTCCTCCGGCAGGTCGCCGCTCATCGCCTGCCGGAGCATGTTCGCCCGCCCGCGGGTGCTCGTCATCTCCTCCTCGGCCGCGCGGTAGGTCGGGCACATCACGCCGCCGGTGGTCTCCTGGGGGCCGCGACACCCCCCACAGCCGTGACAGAGTTCGACCATCCCCTGCATCCCGT
>CAZQZE010000215.1:0-4371 GCA_964597715.1 uncultured Halobacteriales archaeon | reverse complement strand
GGGCTCTCGTCCTTACCAAGGACGCGCTTTACCGCTAAGCTACCCAGGCGCACCCTCAGGTTGCCACGAATCGTCTTTAGGGGTTTCGATCCGCACCAGTCGGGCGGTTCAGTCGTCAACCGAGGTGGGAACGCCTTCGCTCGCGGGCCCCTCGCTGGCGAGAGCCCGGAGCGAGTCGCCAACCCGCTCGGCGAAGAACTGGTCGGCGGCTGGGAACCCCGCCTCCTCGGCGAGGCCGGCCGCGAACTCCCGGAGTCGGGGGGAGGCGTGGCCGCCGGTCGCGGTCGTCCCCGCGACGACGGCGAGTTCGAGCACGTCGGCCTCGAGATTCCGGTCGAGGCTGGGGTCGTCGGCTTCCCGGCGGACGGTCTGGTCGCGACCGAAGGCTCGGACCGTCTCGACGGCGGCGTCGGCGGCTTCCGTGCGTGCGAGGAGATAGAACCCCCGGGCGACGAGGACGTCGGCCGCGAGAATGTCCAAGTCCCCCTTCTCGCGGTCACCGTCCTCCCAGGGTTCCTCGTGTGCGAGTTGGCGGGTGAGTGCGAGCCCCTCGTAGATGAGTTGGACGCCGGCCCCCCGCCGGGTGACCGGGCCAAGCGGCGACTCGTCGGGGTCGACTGCGCGGTCGGCCACTACCTCGACGCTCCGGAGGGCGAGCGCACCGGGGACTGCCGACCCGGCGGAGAGTTGCTCCTCGAGTCGCTCACGGAGTCTGACGGGAGCGATATCCTCGACAGCCCCAAGCGCTGCCCGACGCACCGCCGCGGCTTCCTGCATCGATTATCTGTTGTGCCGGCAGGTGCAAAGACCTTTGGAAACGTCACCCTCGGCGGCCGCGGCGGGCCGGCCGGCAGTCCGGCCCTGCCCGTCTCGAACGCGACCAGGCCGGGAACCGAAACGGATGAGTGGACTCCCCCCCGACTGCGGGTGAATGGAGGAGTGTTCGTACTGTGGGCAGTCGTTCGACGACGAGGCGGCCTACGCGGCCCACCTCGCGGACGACCACGGGGGGGAGTTGGGGGCCATCGACCGCCGACGCGTCGAGGAGTACGAGGCCGGCGCGGAGGCCGGTGGCCTCCCGACGGGCCCGCTGGTCCTCGGGGTTGTCTTCGGCGTTGCTGTACTGCTCGTCGTCTACGTGACCCTCTTTATGGGCGGTGGCGAGGGCGCCCCCGATGTCGGCCAAGCCGGGACCGCCCACGAACACGGGACGATCAATGTCACCGTCGACGGACAGACGGTCGACTTCAGCCGCGACCGGTATCAGGTCAGCCAGACCGGCAACAGCCGCTTTCACTTCGAGGGCGGGTCGGCGGTCTGGCACAAACACGCCACCGGCGTGACCGTCGAGTACGCCCTGAACGTCCACGGGATCCAGGTCGGCGAGGACAGTGTCACCGTCGACGGGACGACCTACCGCGCGAGCGACCCGGGCACCGAGGTGGTTATCGAGGTGAACGGCGAGCCCGTCGACCCCGGCAGGTACGTTCTCCAGGGAGCGCCCGACGCGAACGCCGCCGAACAGGGTGACCGGGTCCGTGTCGTCGTCCGGACGGACGGGTCCTGAGTGGGCGTTCCGGCGGTCGGGTACCCGACAGCGAGACGCTCAGTACAGCGGCTCCGGCCCCGGCGGGAACGCCCGCTTGTGGGCGCTTTGCTCGTACATCCCGCGGACCCGTTCGACGACAGCCTCGTCGAGACGCAGGTGGCTGGCCGTCGCCGAGGCCGACAGCGGCCCGTCGACGTGTAACGCGAGGATACCGTCGAGGGTGTCGTAGTCGAGCCCGAGTTCCTCCTCGTCGGTCTGGTCCGCCCAGAGCTCGGCGCTCGCGGTCTTGCTCGCCAGGTCCTCGGGCACGCCGATATGACGGGCCAACTGGCGGACCTGCTGTTTGTAGAGGTTCGCGATAGGCAGGCAGTCGACGGCACCGTCGCCGTACTTTGTAAAGTAGCCGACAAGCGCCTCGGACTTGTTGCCCGTCCCGAGGACGAGCCCGTTGTCGCGGTTGGCAACGAAGTAGTTGAACACCGACCGCACGCGGGCACGGGTGTTCCCGACGGCGACCTGCTCTGCTTCGTCTACCGGGGCATCGGCGGGGTCGGTGCCAGGGACGGCCTCGGTGATGGCGTCGATGACCGGCCCGATCTCCACGACGTCGTACTCGATGTCGAGCAGTTCGTCCGCGACACGCTCGGCGTCGCTCATGTTGCTCTGACGGTTGACCTCGGTGGGGAGGACAAGCCCGTACACCGACTCAGCGCCCAGCGCCTCGACGGCGAGGTGGGCGGTGAGCGTGCTGTCGATCCCGCCCGAGAGGGCGATGACGGCGGTGTCGACGCCGGCGGCCTCGGCCGTCTCGGCGATGAACTCGGTGATGTGTTCGCGGTGGTGCTCCAGTTCGGACTCGGAGAGCGTCAGGTCCAGTGCTCGCTCGGTCGTAACCTGCGACATACCTGTTAGACGGGCTGGATGAACTAATACCCCCTGACGGGTCGCCGAGGCTGGACACACGTCGAATTTCCCGAAGCGCTACACTCAAGTGGGCCACCGGAAAATAGCACACAAGCGCCGGTGGTCTAGTGGTAGGACATGAGCTTCCCAAGCTCATAGCCCGGGTTCAATTCCCGGCCGGCGCATCTCTCGGCCCGAACAGACGTGAGGGCCGTGTGTGCGAAACGAGGGATTGAACCACGCGAGACGAACGCAGTGAGTCTCGCCATCGGGTTCAATTCCCGGCCGGCGCACGGCTATCCCTCTTCGGTCCTGCAGTGTTCCCGTTTCTCACAGGCGGACTGAACATGACGATATTAGCTCATACGCCGGGTGGGGTTCCCGTACGCCGTACTGCGACTCCAAGTAGTGTCGGACCCGTTGCACAACGAGCAGCTGACAGCCCCACCCACGCCGTGCGGTTGTGGTGGTTTCAGTGACGCAAAACACGAGAGAATCGTTCTGGTTACCGAGCTGTCGTGTGGGTGCCTGAACGGCTCTGATACGGTATTAACTCTAAGACCGAGTTGTGAGGGCTGAAACTGTTCCACGCGTTTCTTTATCCAGTCCGCCCTATGCGCTGTCGATGGGCGAATCACCCTCCGTTCCCGGCCAACTGCGTGCTGCCCTGACAGCCAGCCAGTGGGTGACGGTCACAGCGACTGGACTCGCACTGGCGGCGTTTCTGTTGGTGTCACTCGACAGGAGTCCGCTGCCTGTCTCAGCCGGTTTCGGTGCGGAGTTCCTGCTGTCACTGAGCCTGCTGGATACGGCGTTTGCCTACGACGACTACTGGCCTGTCGAGTACGGGCCGGTGTACGCGGTCCTGTGGACGCTTCTGTTCGGGGCAGGCACGACGGTCGTTTTTGTGGGTGTCTACGAACTCGGACTGTCGCAGGTTGGAAATACCACCGCGAGTATCGCGGCGTTTCTGTTGGCGGTCGGTCTGCAGTTCGGGAGCGCGATTCTGTACGCCCGCACCCGCCGACGACGGGACGGGGCCACAGGGTGACGACCGCGACCGTGTCCCGGCCGTCTCTGTACAGTGTGTCGTAGAGACACGCCATCGGTTTGCCACGGTGTGGAGCCAGAGACACTAAACTGTGGTCTGGCTGTGAACGGTAGCCCGGGATGGGGAGAGTCCAGTCAGTGAACCGCCAGATGTGAGTCGTCGGAGACAGTCATACCGGGTGGTGGATGCAACTCGGATCGGAGGAGCGCAGGACGGAATACGGTCGGTGAGCGCGCGACCGCCGGCTATGAGCCGCTGTCAGGCCTCCTGAGAGCCTTCGGCGGGCGCGTACATCACCGTGGTAACGAACGTGTCGCTAAAGTCGGTGAACTGATGCTCTGTCCCGGGGCTGAGATGGACAACGTCACCCGACCCGACCTCGACCGACTCGTCTTCGGTCACGAGTGTCGCCTTACCCGTGTTGATCTGGTAGATCTCCTCCTCGGCATGTGCGTGCATCGGGTCCTCGTCACCCGGTTCGAACCGCATCACCTGGAGGCTAAACTGCTCCTCACGGATCGTCTCTCTCTCGCCTTCCTCGTCATCTGCCAACTGGTCCGCCACGTCGCCGGCATTGATTCGGTTCACAACTGTTGTAGGTGCTGTTCGGTATATACCGGCTTTGACCTCTGCTCGTCGCGGAAGGGGCAGGGGACGGCCGTCTCACGGGGCTGGCACTGTCATGTCCAAGGGGCTCCCGCTCACTCCGTCGAGACTACGTGCGAGGAAGACAGTAACGCGTAGAGTAGCTTTATGACAGTTTAACTATCTGTCCAGTTGATAACTGCGATGCAGTGTGTAGTGGCGATACTGAGGATGACACTCCCCAGGCAACAGCACATACCGGGGACGCACACCCCGAGTTAGC
>CAZQZE010000214.1:0-4374 GCA_964597715.1 uncultured Halobacteriales archaeon | reverse complement strand
ATTTCGGGCCACTGCACGACACCGGTCTTCACGTACTTCTGTCCGGCAGTATCACACCCGTCCGAGATAGGTCCGTCCGTCGGAGACGAGAACCGAGTCCGACGGACGGGTCGCTGTTCCCACACCAATTTATCTCAACAGGTGGCGTGCAGGGGTCATCCGGGTGTCTCGGCTCAACGCGCCATCCGAGTCGTGGAGCGAGTGCCCCACTACGCGAGGAGGACCAGCCCCAGTCCGACAGCGTAGATCCCGAGTTGGACGGCTGCCGCGCGACCGTTGGACAACTGCCGCGGGAACGCGTCGAGTAGCAGCGGGGTCGGGTGAACGAACGCCAACAGGACGTACAGGCCGGGGACGAGCGTCCCGAACGCGCCGAGGCCCAGAAACAGTAGTGACAACTCCAGCCCGGCGGCGGTGAAATACACCTGTCCCTCGATACCCTCGTCCTCGAGTATCGCGCCGGTCACGGCAAACCCGACCACGGCGGTGGCAACCCAGACGTGCCAGTAGGCGTACTGCGCCAGGGTCCCCGAGAGGAGGCCGGCCATCACAGCACCGGTGTATCCGAACGCGGCGGTATTGAGGACAGTCCACGTGAGGATGACCCGGTTGTACCACACGGGCTGGGGCGTCAACACCAGTGCAACGCCGGCGATCAGGGCGAAAACCCCGACCCAGAGCCCGACCGCCATCGTAACGGGGTCGAGCGGAAAGCCTGTGGGATTTCGCTGGATGATAGCGGTCCCGGCCCACCCCAGCAGGAGCAGACCGGCGCCGACTCGCAACAGACCGTGTCGCCCCAGCGGTGGGGAGGAACGGACCGCGCGAAAGCGCGTCAGTTCGACCATGGTATCCACTTACACTCCAGCCAATTGATACTGTGGGTTTCGCCTGATGACCGTCGCCAGTATCAGATATCGAATCGGGCCACATTCGGCACTGCTGAACCCCGGGACGGGACCGGCGTATAAAACCCACCCGTAGGGGCCGGGTCCCTCGGCCGTCAGTGAAAGCCCCGGGGCATACTACCGAAAGCACATTTACCGGCCGGGGCTCTACACGAACTATGACCGGAGACACCGCCGCGGGCTGGTTCCGGGACGTGGACCCGGGGGACACCGAAGGCGCCCGGGAGGCCATCGAGGACGGGAGCGCCGACGGGCCGGCGGACTGGCCCGGTCTGGCTGTCGAGGCCGGCTTCGCGGCCGACGAGGACGAGTACTACAGTCGGCTTCGCGCGGCAACGGTCCGGGCGGCCACAGCGGCCAGCCGTGAGCGCGAGCGGGCGGACGACAGTCAACTCACCCACAGTCTCCGTGCGATGGACGACGCCCGCCGGACGGCAAACGAACTCGCCGAGCGTGTCGCGGAGTGGGCCGGCAGCCTCGGCTGGCCGGAGGACGCGGCCGCCGTTGCCGACCGCGAGCCCGGAGCCCCCGTCGAGCGGCGGCTGGTCGCCCTCGCGACACGCGTTCGGTCCGTGGAGGCGGAGGCGGCAACCCTTCGAGGACACGTCGAGCGGACCGCGCCGTCGGTGGCCCCGAATCTGTCGGCGCTTGCGGGGCCCGTCCTCGCCGCGCGACTCGTCTCGCTGGCGGGCGGGCTAGAGGCGCTGGCGAGGAAACCCAGCGGCACACTCCAGGTCCTGGGGGCGGAGGACGCGCTGTTTGCCCACCTGCAGGGTGGGGCGCCGTCGCCGAAACACGGCGTCATCTACACCCACGAGTACGTCCGCGGCACCGACCCCGCGGAACGCGGGTCGGCCGCCAGGGCGCTGGCGGGCAAGCTGACCATCGCAGCCCGGGTTGACCACTACAGCGGCGACCGCCGGCCGGCCCTCGACCGCGAACTCGACGAGCGTATCGAGCGGATCCGCACGCGAGGGAACGGATGAACCTCCCAGAGGGGGTTCAGTACCGGACGATCGACGGCGACCGAACGCTGGCCACGCGCGGGCCACAGGTCTCCGACGAGCCGACAGACGGGGCGTGGCGCGCCTGGGACCCCACTCGCTCGAAACTCGGTGCGATGCTCGATGCAGGGATGGAGACGGGGCTCACCGGCGGGGAGACGGTACTGTACCTGGGGGCGGCGGCCGGGACGACACCGGGTCACGTCGCCGACTTCGCCGGGCCGACCTACGCCGTCGAGTTCGCCCCCCGGCCGGTCCGAGACCTGGTCGCTGTCGCCCGCGACCGTGCCCGGCTGTTCCCGCTGTTGAAGGATGCACGCCGCCCTGAGACCTATGCACACGCTGTGGAACCGGTCGACGCCATCATCCAGGATGTCGCCACTCGGGGTCAGGCGGCGGTCGCACTCGAGAATCGTCAGTTCCTGCGGGAGGACGGTCGCCTGCTGCTCGCGGTGAAGGCCCGCAGCGAGGATGTCACCCGGGAGCCGGAGGCGGTCTTCGAGGCCGCCACCGCGGAACTCGAGGAGGGATACGAGCTGCTGGACCGCCGGCGACTCGACCCGCGACACGAGGACCACCTGGCCGTGGTGGCCCGACCGCGGTGATTTTTGACCGCCGGATTTATTAATTAGATGCGTCTAAAACAGGCAAATGACAGACGCTGCTGGGGTGGTCTGAGGTGGCGGGGCCAGGCTTCGCCGAGGTGTTCGTCGTGGCAGCCACGGCACAGCTGGCGGTGCTTCCGGGTGAGAAGGTCCAGTTCATCATCTCCGGCCTATCGACGCGGTACAACCCACTCGTTGTGGTCGCGGCCGCGGGGAGCGCGTTTGCCGGGTGGACCGCCCTGGAGATCGCTCTCGGGCAGGCGCTCCAGGGTGCTCTACCGCCGCTGGCGCTTGACATCATCGCCGCAGGCTTCTTTCTGCTCTTTGGCCTGCTGTTGCTTCGTTCGGCGCCGGCGCCGGACTCGAACCCAAAGGCGACCGAGACCGACGGCGGCTTTGGCTCGGTCGAGCGGGAGCTGTCGGTGCTCGGGTTCGACCTACCCGAGCGGGTGGCGACCTTTCTCGGAATCTTCGCGATGATGGCCGTCGGCGAGTTCGGCGACAAGACACAGCTGATCACGATTTCGCTCGCGACCCAGTACAGCGCCGGAGCGGCCATCTGGGCCGGCGAGATGGCGGCAATCGTCCCCGTGAGCCTGGCTAACGCGCTGTTTTTCTACCGGTTCTCCCACCGGTTTAACCTGCGCAAGGCACACTTCATCGGGGCCGGTGTCTTCCTGTTTTTCGCCGCCGACACCGTCCTCAGGGTCACGACAGGCTACTCGGTGTGGGAGGAGGTCATCGGTGCGGTCTCCGCCCTGCTGTTTGCGCTCGTCTGAACCTGCCGTCCAGGGATTTGTATCAGATGGCCGGGCCACCGTCGGTATGACCTGACGAGCAACGGCGACGCGTCCCGCGGTTGTGCGACACACCGCGTCGCTGTCACCCGGTGTCGCCTGTTCGCCCCACTTTTACTCCGCGCGTGTCTATCCCGGCCCGTGGCTGACTCCGAGACTGACCCCCTGGTAAACGCCGACATAGAACGGGCACAGGAGGCACTGCTGTCGTGGTACCGCGCGGACCACCGCTCGTTCCCGTGGCGGGAGACCTCCGACCCCTACGAGATACTCGTCTCCGAGGTTATGAGTCAGCAGACACAGCTCTCCCGGGTTGTTGCGGCCTGGAGGGCATTTGTCGAGGAGTGGCCCACCGTCGTAGACCTGGCCGACGCCGACCGGGCCGAGGTGGTCGGATTCTGGACCGACCACAGCCTCGGGTACAACAACCGGGCAACGTACCTCCACGAGGCCGCCTGTCAGGTCGTCTCGGAGTTCGGCGGGCAGTTCCCCAGTGACCCCGAGACTCTCCAGGAGCTGATGGGTGTCGGCCCGTATACCGCCAACGCGGTCGCCTCGTTCGCGTTCAACAACGGCGATGCGGTCGTGGACACGAACGTCAAACGGGTCCTGTACCGGGTCGTAGAGACTGCTGATGGGGACGAGCCGGATTACGAGACACTTGCAAACACCCTCATGCCGGCTGAAACGTCCAGACGCTGGAACAACGCGGTCATGGAACTGGGGGGTGTTGCGTGCCGGAAGACACCGCGGTGTGACGAGCGCAACTGTCCGTGGCGCGAGTGGTGTCACGCCTACCGGACAGGTGATTTCACCGCGCCGGACGTGCCCACACAACCGAGCTTTGAGGGAAGTCGTCGGCAGTTCCGCGGACGGGTCGTTCAGCTTCTCGGCGAATACGACGAGCTGGACATAGACACCATCGGCCATCGAATCCGTGTGGACTACACACCCGAGGGTGAGCGCGGACGGGAGTGGCTGCGAGAGCTCCTCTCGGACCTCTCCGAGGACGGCTTGGTCGAGGTTGACCAGGGGGACGACGGGACCGTTGCCCGGCTTC
>CAZQZE010000213.1:0-4391 GCA_964597715.1 uncultured Halobacteriales archaeon | reverse complement strand
AGATAGGCTGCCGCTGTCGGTCCGGCGAGACGCTGTGACAGAGGCCTTGTATACCAGGTTGGCATATTATATACAAGGCTATCCTCCAGAAATATAGTCCGACAGTGACAGTTGATGACGTCTTCGAGGCGCTGTCCGACCCGTGCCGGCGGCAGCTACTGCTTTCGCTGCTGGAACACAGCCCGCAGGACGACGACCGGGACCCGCTGAACGTCGTCTCGGGTGACGTTGAGCCGGCCGTCCTCGAGACCGAACTCGTCCACAATCACCTACCAAAACTCGAGAGCATGGGGTTCATCAGGTGGGACCCGGAGACAAACCGAATAGGCAGAGGCCACAACTGGGGCGATGTCGCACCGGTACTGACGCTCATCGACGAACACCAGGACGAACTCCCCGGTAGCTGGCTCTGACCGAGACGGGCCCGGTTCAGTCTGTGTGAGTCACGGGAAACCCACGAGAGACACAGAACAAACCACAGAGACATCCGCACGGGACACATAGCAATACCTGTTTCCGGTGACCACAGCAGCAATCGGCGGCGGAGACGGAGGGACCTGTTCGGTCGGCCCTTCACGAGGCGACAAGGGATAGCCACGGAAACAACCGGGTCGGGACGTTAGGCGACGCAACCGACCTCACAGGAACTCAAGACTACTGATGGTAATAAAGACAATCGAAAGTGCTGTCCGGTGTTCGGCGTGCGAGGGCCTGAGTACGATAACCAGAGAGAACTGCATCTGGTGTGGCGAGGAACTACAACACGAGTACGGGTGAGTGTCGCGTACGGGCTCAGCCGGCGGACTCGGCGTGTCCCGGGCCGGTGAGGGGCTGGCCGACAGCAGTTCCCGGCCGAGATTTATGTGGTCCTGTCCGTAATAGCCGGTTGCATGTCAAGTGAGCGTGGCACAGCCGCGTCAAGTGTGGCAGTATACGCCGTCGTCATCGCCGCGGCGCTTGTCACCGTCGCCGTGTTGGCCCCCGCACTCGCGAGTGTCGCACAGACCACAGACGACGACCCGACTGTCTCCGTCATAACCCTCCGTGGCGGGACAGGTGACCAAACCGTCAATTCGGTCACCGAGGACCTCCGCGAGGCGCGCACGAACGCGTCGGTGGAGGCGGTCGTCCTCCGGATTGACAGTCCCGGAGGGCCGGTCGACTCGAGCGAGGAGTTCTACCTCGCGGTCAACCGGACCGCGAGCGAGATGCCCGTTGTCGCGTACGTCGAGGGCTCCGCCGCCTCGGGTGGGTATTTCGGTATCGCCCCGTCCGACGAGATACTCGTCAAACCGAGTTCGACCGTCGGCAGCATCGGGGTTATCGTCTCCGCGCCGCTCAGTGCGGTCGAACGGGCAGGACAGCAGAGCGAAACGTTCGTTCGGTCCGGCCCGGACAAAGCGCAGATATCAAAGGACGGTATCCGCGAGGACATCGAGGTGCTCCAGGATGCGTTCGTCGGGACGGTCATGCAACACCGGGGTGACGAACTCACACTCACCGAGGAGGAGGTGGCTAGCGGTGATGTCTATCTCGGCCCCGAGGCCGTCGAGAACGGGTTTGCGGACAGCGTGGGCGACCTCGATGCCGCCATCGAGCGCGCTGCGGCCCTCTCGCCTGAGATCGAGGGCGACCAGTACAACGTCGACTACGGACAGACGAACATCGGCATCAGCATCTCCCTGAGCGCGGCGGATCTCGAGCGCGTCGACGGGAACATCATCTACGTCGACAGGGCCGAGCCCAGCGGAACCGAGTTCGTCCAACCCGTCGAGTACTACGCGGTCTGGGGTATCCCGGCGGCAAAGGCAAACACCAATGTGACCGGTGAGGGGGTGGTGCTCGGTGAGTGACGGGCAGGCGGTTGCCACCGTCTTCCTCGGCGTCGTCATCATCGGGACAGTTGCAGGAGCAGCTCTTTCGATGGCGGGTGGCGGTGCCGGTCCGCCGGACGGGGCGGAGGTCAACGGACAGTCACCCGAGCAGTTCCAGCCGGAGAACATCGGCCAAAGATTCGCCGACGAGAACGGGACCATCGACATCGGCGGGGATGCCGACGGGGCGCGCATTCTGGTCGACACGCGACACAGTAACCGGTTCTCGCGGTCGGACCTTGAGCCGCTCGCCGAGGCGATGTTCGAGGCCGGACACAGCCTCGAGTTCGACAGTGGGTCGGCAGACTCCAGTCGTAGGGCACCACGCCGTAGCACCGGGGGCGCGCAGTCGGGCCCCGGCGCCCAGGGGAGCGACTACGCGGCCACCCTCGGGGACTACGACGGGCTGTTGGTCATCCAGCCGACCGAGGGTTTCTCACAGGCCGAGCGACAGACGCTCCGGAACTACACGGACGCCGGCGGGCGGGTTGTCGTCCTGGCCGAACCGACACAGGTCAGGTCCGGTAGCGGGCGTTTTGCCCTCCCCTCGACCGTCCAGTTCGGCGCCAACAACCTGACACAGCAGTTCGGCGTCCGGGTCGGGTCGGAGGTACTCTACAATATCGACGACGCGAGCAACGACAACAACTTCAAGAGTATCTACGCCTCCCCGAGCGATGCCGGGATGCTGACCGAGGGTGTCGACACCATCTCGCTGGACACCGGCGGATACGCCGTGGTGGACACGGAGGCGGCCACTACCGTCTACACCGCCGATGATGGAACCCGGACACTCGAGACCCGTCGTGAGGGCGACTACGGGGTTGTTGCTCGGTCCGGTAACCTGGCGTTTGTCGCCGACTCGTCGTTCGTCGAGTCCTCCGAGCTCTACGACGTCGACAACGAGGTGTTTGCCGGGAATCTGCTGGAGTTCCTCGTCACCGGCGACGTCGACCCGGAGTTCGGTGCCGACGACACGACGCCGGAGACACCCGGGTCACAGACGCCGACACCGTCCGGTGCCAACAGCACGACGCCGGAGACATCCGGGTCACAGACGGCGACACCGTCGGGGTGACGGCCCTCTGCCCGCCGGGCCGTGTCTGCCCGGGCTGAGGGGGGACACTGTCCTGCGGCAGTGTCTCTGCCCCTGTGGTCGTCGCACCGCTCGCCCGGCGGCCACCGTGACGGGTCGGCGTGCCGGCCACCGACCGAACTCCGCCGGGGCCTGGCCTGTCCGACAGCCCCACCCGATGGCCGGGCGCGTCGCGCTGTGAAGCCCGCGCGGGCCGGACTGCCCCGTCGTCGCCGATTTTATTACGGCGCGGTCTGAGTGTGGCAACGCATGGCAACACAGGAATCGAAGGCCGCACTCACCGCCGAGGAACTGACGATCGTGGACGCGGACTCACACCTGTCCTTTTCGGCCGCCGAACACCTTGTCGACTACATCGACGAGTCGAACGCCGCCCGTGACATGGTCGAGACGTCGGCCGAGAGCGGGATGGTCTACAACGAGATTTACACCGTCACACGCGCGAGCCCGGCGTTCCCGAACGCCGACGCCTACTCGAGTTCGGGCGCGGGCCACGACTCGACGGACCCGGAGGGGAAGATCGGGTTTATGGACGAGTTCAACGTCGACTACAGCATTCTCACGCCGCCGGGGCTGCTTGCGACGGTCAACCACGACCGGACCGCCGATGCGCTCGCGCGGGCCTACAACGACTGGCTGCTCGACGAGTGGCTCGACACCGACGACCGGCTCTTTGCGACCCTCTCGGTCGCCAACCAGGTGCCGGACCGGATGCCCGAGGAGGTCGACCGGATGGCGGCCGAGAGCCAGATTGTCGGTGTGCAACTCCCGGCGGCGGGGCTGGTGCCGCCGGCGGGCCACCGGATGTACGACCCCATCTACGAGGCCGCCGAGGACAACGGGCTCCCGATCGTGATGCACAGCCAGGACGTCCAGGCCGCGAGCACGTTCCCCGTCCAGCGCCGGTGGGCCGAGACGTTCTCGGAGAGCCACGCCTTCAGCTTCCCCGTCGAGTCGATGTGGCACCTCATCTCGCTGGTCTGTAACGGCGTGCCCGAGAAGTTCCCCGACCTCGAGTGGGTGCTCCAGGAGTCCGGCGCCGAGTGGCTCCCCTGGATGATGTGGCGCCTCGACGACCACTACCTGCAGAGTTCGCAGGATTTCCCGATGCTCACCAAACGGCCAAGCGAGTACATCAGAGACCAGTTCCACATCACGACCCAGCCGCTGGGCCACACCGACGACACCCAGCACATGGGCTGGGCGATGGAGATGGCCGGCGGCGGCGACACGCTGCTGTACTCCACCGACCACCCCCACCCCGACTTCGACCCGCCCGCCGAGGTCCTCCAGCCGGCGAGAGCACAGCTCGACGACGACCAGGTGCGCAAGCTGATGGGCGAGAAGGCGATGGAAGTGTTCGGGCTGTGAACTACCCCACCCTGCTCGGCCTAACGGCCTCGCTGAGGGTGGGGCTTCCT
>CAZQZE010000212.1:0-4397 GCA_964597715.1 uncultured Halobacteriales archaeon | reverse complement strand
GACTGTTCGCCCTGGAGACGAGCACTGCCGGGTGTGGGGTCGAACTTTACCCAGCCGACCCCCTCGAAGTAGACCTCGACCCAGGCGTGGGCGTTGAGACTCCGCACCTGGTAGGTGTTCTCGGCGACCTGCTGGCCCGTCGAGTAGCCCACGACGTAGCGGGCGGGGACCCCCTGTGAGCGCAGCATCACGACCATCGACGTGGCGTAGTACTCGCAGTAGCCCTGCTCCATCTCGAAGAGAAAGGTGTCGGCGATGTTCTCGCCCCGGCGGGAGACGTTCAACGAGTACTCCTTGTTATTCTCGAGCCAGGTCTCGACCGTCTGTGCGGTCTCGTAGGGGGTGTCAGCGTCGGCCGTGAGGGTGTCGGTGAACGCCCCGACCCGGTCGGGGACACTGTCGGGGAGGGTGGCGTAGCGCTGTTCGACCGCGTCGGGGTAGTCCTGTCCGGTCGACCGGAGGACCGCCGGGTCGCGGAGCGGGCGGTCGCTGGTGCCGGTGAAGCTCGTTCCCGGGGGGAGTTGGTCCGCCGGCACGACCGCACGACGGTCGGTGACGGCGAGGTCATCGAGCCCTTCGACGGTTCGGGGCCGCCAGACGCTCGGGAGCGTCGTCGCCGAGCGGTTCAGGGTCACCTCGTAGGTCGTCAGGCTCCCGTTCGCGCTGCTCCCGGGGACCGGCCCGTCGTAGGGCGTGGTGTTGCCGCTACGACCCCAGCCCGAACCGGTGTACTCGTCGTACGCGCCGGTCCGCCAGTAGGCCGGTTCGGTGCTCCGAACGGTGAAGTGTGTCGTCGCGTCCTGCGACCGGAAGGCGTTCTCGTCGACGGGGCCGCCGACGCCGGCGAAGGAGCCGGGGTTCAGAGCCCCGAGACGACCCCCGCCGTCACCGTCCGGTCCCGACCCGCCGGCGTTCCCGTCCGGGAGCTCTGCACCCCCGCCGGCGACCGCGCCTCCGGGCAGTGTCGACTCGATGGGGCTCCCGGCGACGCCGTCGCCCTCGCCGGTCGACAGCGCCGGCACGACCGTCCCGGCGACGACCACCGCGAGCAGGCAGCAGGCGACCAACAGGACGCGGGCGTACTCCCGGGACGTCCCGGTCCCGAACTCTGTGTCCTCGGCCATATTCAGGGCGGCGTGTTGGCACCACTTGTGTGGCGCGGTGAATAACGGTGACGCTCACCCAAACGGCTCTTGTGCTCTCCGACCCCCAGGGTGGGACTTTTGCCCGCGCCGCCCCGAACCCTGGTATGGACGCACACCTCCGGGCCGGCGTCGCCATCTACAACGCCGGGGGCTACCACGCCGCCCACGACGCCTGGGAGGACCACTGGCTCGACCTGGAGTCGGGCACCGCCGACGAGCGCTTTCTCCACGGGCTGATCCAGTTTACCGCCGCGGTCTACCACGCGACGGAGGGCACCGACTCGGGGGCGACCGGTCTCGCCGGGAGCGCACAGGGGTACCTCGCCGACCTCCCTCCCGACTACCACGGGGTCAACGTCGGCGAGGTCCGCGAGTTCCTCTCGGCGCTCGAGACCGACCCTACCCTCCTCGCGGACCGTGACCCACCCCCGCTCCGACACGACGGGCAGCGACCCGTGCCCGAAACCCTGGAGCTCGAGGCGACCTGTGTCGCCGCGGTAGTGCTCGCCGAGGAGGCGGGATACGACGAGGCAACCGTCGCCGACGCCACCACGTACGCCCGCGCCGACGCCGCGAGCGAGACGACCGGGAGCCCCTTCCTCCCGCTGGTGTTCGACTTCGTCCGTGACCCCGAGCACCGGGATATCGTCTTCCAGCGCCTCTCCGAGCACGTCGGGCGGCGCCGTAACCGCGAGGACGATGTCTCCGGCCTCTTCGAGTGAGCACCCCCCGGCCGGTTCGTTGCCGACCCCGCGCCCTGTGTGTGGGTGACACACTGCCGTGAAGGGTACTTGTGGTAACCACGTGTAGGCTCGTGTATGAGCACAGACCGACCCGACTATCCCACCGAGACGGACGACGAGTGCACGACGACGGGGTCGTTCGCGGCCCACGGCATCGACGACGGGAGCAGACTCATCAGCCGAACCTACTACCGGCTCGCCGACGGTGCCCCGGCGAGTTTTGCCCCGGCAGACCGGTTTTTCGACCGGCTGGAGACGGCGTTCATCTGGGCGTACCTCGAGTCGGCCGGGGGGACCGGCGTTCCCGACGGCGTTTTGACCGCCGTCGACGACGCCCGGGCCCGGACCGCCGAGGAGTTCGCGGACGAACCCGACGCCGACCTCCGGACGACAGTTATCCCCGCATTCTACCGGCGGGTCGCGGGGTTTCACTGCGCGTACCACAGGTGAGGCCGGAACGGTCAACACCTCTTGCCCCCTGAACCTGCGCCCGCGAGAGCCGTCACCAGGCCGGCCGCCTGGAGTCTCGTGGCCGGAGGAGACTCCCGCACCGACCGTGTGCTGCCGGACCCGTTGCCCCGTGCCCGTCCCTCACACGAGCCCTGGGTGAAGAACATTTCAGTAAGCGCCCCTACAGAAATGTTCTTCAGATTATATTTATGCCGCCGGGGACCCTCCACAACATTGCGGTGAATCGGACACATCCCCCAACACGACTGTCGACCCGCCCGGACGACCGCCCCTCGACGCCCGCCGGCCTCGTCGGCTACCTGGCCGTCCTGCTTGCTGGGCTCGGGCTGCTGACCGCCCCCGTCGCCGTCGGTGCTGGCCTCGCAGCCGCGGGGCTCGCGGCCGTCGTCGTCGCTCTGGCGCGGCCCGTGGCGCGGTCCCGCTCCTCCGACAGTACCGCCGGCGTCGACGCCGACACAGGCTCCGGCGCCGACCCGGATTGCCGCCCCGCCGACTGACGTCGCTCGCGCCGTCGGCCCCGGTCGACGCCGCGCCCGGTCCTCCCTTCCGGTCCGCCACGCTCGGCCCTCCACCCCGCTGACGCCACGCTTCCCCGCGGCCGAACGTCGGCCAACCGCCCACCACACCCCGCTGACACGACGGCTCCTCCGGGCTCCCCCTGCCGGTACGCCTGTACCGCTGTCGACGGATAGCGGGGGTATGGGCGGTATCGAGCCAATCGAGACGACTAATCCTGAGGACGCCTTTGCCGCCCTGGCCGACGAGACCCGCATCGCGGTCCTCAGGGCGCTGTGGGCGGCCGACGGGGCGATGACCTTCTCGGAGCTCCGGGCGGCGGTCGGCATGGCTGACTCCGGGCAGTTCAACTACCACCTCGACAGGCTCACCGGCTGCTTCGTCACCGAGACCGGTGAGGGCTACGCGCTCACCCTCGCCGGACGGTGGATAAACGGTGCAGTCGACGGCGGAGCGTACACGATGACGGGGTCGTTCGAGCCGCTCGACATGCCGGGGCCGTGTCCGTCCTGTGGTGGACCGGAGGCTGCGCTACGAGGACGAGATCGTCACTGTCGGGTGTGACTCCTGTGCACCGCACGCCTCGGCCGGCGTTCCGCCAGGGGTCTTCGCGGGCTACGACCGCACGGAGGTGCCGGCAGTCGCGGACCGCTACTTCCGGACAATCCGCAGCCAGCTCGCCAACGGGTTCTGCTGGTACTGTGAGGGACGGCTCGACCTGTCGGTCGTCCCGGGGGTAGCCCTCGCCGACGACCCGGCCAAGCTCAAGGAGTATCCCGACTGGTACGACGAGCTCCCCATGGCTTCCTACCGGTGTCGACGCTGCGGGGCCGAGCCCACTGCCGACCTCGGCACCGCGCTGGCCGACCACCCGACCGTTGTCAGCTTCTACTCCGACCGCGGGGTCGACATCCGGGACGTCTCGCCGTGGGAACCGGCCGCCTGGCACCCCGACCGAGCCCGCGTCCGCGAGCGCAACCCACTCCGGGCAGCCGTGACCCACACGGCCGACGGCGACACCCTCACGCTCGTCGTCGACGCCGACTGTGCGGTCGTGACGGCCGAACAGGGCCCCGACTGACACACTCCTGGACCCCTCCCGGAGTGGCCGGTCTCCGGGCTGACTCACCACGGCCGGGCACGCCGAACCCACAGCGAATCGCCTCAGACAACACGCCTCGACTCGGAATTCCGCCGCCTCAGGCGCCGAGGCTGCCACTCGGGGCGATACAACGGGCCCGGCGCCGAGTACGAAGGCTTAGGAGGGAGAGCGAATATAGTTTCAGATGACCGATGAGTGTGCTCGACTTGCTTCCGTTTGTGGGTGGCGCAGTCGTTCACCACGAGTGTCGCGACTGTGGGACAAACCTGCAGCGCGAGCGGCCGGCGTGTCCGGCCTGTGGCGGGGACGTCGTGACACATCAGATAAAGGCTGGGTGAATCCGGCCCCTGTCCACGCGCCGCCGGCAACTCAGCCCCGCGGGCCGACGTATTCGGTGCCGTCCCAGTGGGCGGAGTTGTC
>CAZQZE010000211.1:0-4461 GCA_964597715.1 uncultured Halobacteriales archaeon | reverse complement strand
CGACGCGGTCCGACGCGAGAAGATCCGCTATTTCGGGGCCTCCTCGATGTGGGCCTACCAGTTCGCCGAGGCGCTGCACACCAGTGACCGGCTCGGGCTGGACCGGTTTATGACGATGCAGAACCACTACAACCTGGTCTACCGCGAGGAGGAACGCGAGATGCTGCCGCTGTGTGACCGGGAGAACGTCGGCGTCATCCCCTGGAGCCCGCTCGCCCGCGGGTATCTGACCCGGCCCCACGAGGAGGTCGACGCGACGGTCCGTGGCGAGACCGAACAGCGCCTCTACGAACACCCATACCGGGAGGGTGGCGGGCCCGAAATAAACGAGCGGGTCCAGGAACTGGCCGCCGAAAAGGGGGTCACGATGGCCCAGACCGCACTCGCCTGGGTGCTACACAAGGAGTGGGTCGACGCCCCGATCATCGGCACGACGAGTATCGAACATCTCGAGGATGCGGTCGAAGCCCTGGAGGTCTCGCTGTCGGACTCGGATATCGAGTATCTCGAGGAACCCTACGAGCCGGTCCAGGTCTCGGGTCACCAGTAGCCCGCGGACACGGCTATCGGTCTCTGTGGCGTCTCATCGTATTCTGCCGGTCTCGCCCTCGAATATGCGGTAATTTTCCCCTCTACTGTAACGTGTTATCCGTTTTAGACCGCTTCGACACGTATGAGCGTACAGAGTACGCGAAACGCGATCGTCGTGGGTGGCGGCCGGGTCGGCCAGCGAACGGCCGCCGAGGTCACCGAACGGGGGTATACGGTCACCATTATTGAGGCCGACGAGGAGAGGGCCGAGGGGCTGTCGGTACCCCCGTCGAGCCGGGTCATCGTTGGTAGCGGGGCGGACGTCGACGTCTTCAAGCAGGCAAACCCGACGATGGCCGATGTTGTCGCCGGGCTCACCGGCGACACCGACACCAACCTCGCGGTCTGTGAACTCGCTCACGAACTCGTCTCGGAGGTCACGACGGTCCTCCGGATCGGCGCCGACGGCGAACAGGACTACGCCTACCTCAACCACGTCGACAACGTCGTCTACCCGGCGGCCGCGGGCGCATCGGTCGCTGCCACGCAGATCGCCGGCGGGCAGGTCCAGTGACCCCGGGCAGGCCGGTGGGGTCAGCGGCGGGCTCCGCAACCCGCCACAGACCGTTTCCCGGTCGGTCGGGGTTCCGGCGCGGTGCCCTGTGAGGGCGCTTGAGGGCTCCCCCTACCGCTCGCGGACCTCGTCGGCGACCCGCCTGATTGTGGCGTACTCCTCGTCGCTGTAGGCGATCACGCGGCTGTCGGCCAGACTGGTAGGCTCGAACCCGTCGAGTTCCTCGCAGATGATCCGGGCGCCCTCGGCGAGGTCGAACCCGGCGACGCCACAGCCCAGCGCCGGGACGACGAGCGACTCGGCCCCCAGTTCCTCGGCCCGCCGGAGTGTGTTCCGGGTTGCGTCGCGTATCGACTCCGCTGTCGCCTCCCCGTCGCCGTAGTGGGGCATCGCCGCCGCGTGAATCACGTACTCGGCGTCGAGGCTGTAGGCGTCAGTGACAGCGACGCCGCCGAGGTCGACCGGCCCCTTCGAGGTGGCCGCCTCGTTAATCGGCCCCTCGGCGCCGCGCCGGAGGGCGCCGGCGACGCCTGACCCCATCCGGAGGCTCGTCCCGGCGGCGTTGACCAACACGTCCGCCGACTGCGCGGCGATGTTGCCCTGGATGACACGAAACTCCATACGTCTACTCCGGGCGGTTGGCGGCAAAAATCCCGGTGGCTTAACACGCCAGCCACCCGAACTGTAGTAGATGGCTGACCCCGACAACCCAGACCCCGCCGCGCCCGCCGATGCACCGGAGGTCGCCGGCGCGGACGGAAATCCCGACCCCGCTGGTGCTGACACCGACCCGGGGTCCGCCGCGGTCGACCGGGCGACCGCCGACACCGGTCGGACGGACCCACAGGACGGAGCCGACCCGGACGCCAGAGCCCCGGAGGCTGACATCGAGGCGTACACGACCGACCGGCGGACCCTCTCGCCGCGGGTCCGCGTCCAGTGGGGGGCTCGTGTCCTCGCTGCCACGCTGGTCCTGGGGCTCGTGCTCTCGACAGCGGCCGGCCGACTCGGCGCCAACCCGGAGGTCGGCGCCGTTGCCGCGACCGCACTCGGCCTGCTGGGTATGGTTTGGGTCGCCCTCAGATACCGGGTGTGGGCCTACGAGGTCCGGACGGACGCGCTGTATCTCCAGCGTGGCGTCCTCACCCACACCCGGACACTGGCCCCCTACGTCCGCATCCAGCACGTCGACACCTCGCGAGGCCCCATCGAACGGGGGCTCGGGCTCTCGACACTCGTCGTCTACACCGCCGGCTCCCGCGGGGCAGACGTCTCCGTGCCCGGCCTCACCCCCGAGGAGGCGACGGACCTGCAGCGCCGGCTAAAGGAGCTGGCGATCGAGGCGGAGGGCGGTGACGCGCTGTGAGGCTGTCCCCGCGCTCGGTCCCGGTGCGGGTCCTCGAAAACGGCGGCCGGGTCGTCTTCTTCGCCGCGGTCGGTATCGTCTCCAGTTCCGGCGGCAACCTTCCGCCGCTGTCTGTCGTGGCCGGTATCGTGGTCCTCGCCGCCGGCCTCGTGGCCGTCTGGCAGACGGCGTACGTCCGGCGGTTCAGCTACGAGGTCACCGAGAACACCCTCGACATCGACTCCGGCGTCCTCTCCCGGCGCGAGCGGGAGATCCCCTACGAACGGGTGCAGAACGTGGATATCTCGGAGAACGTGCTCCAGCGGCTGCTCGGGCTCGCCCAGGTCCGCATCGAGACCGCCGGCGGCAGCGGCACCGAGGCCCGGCTCCGCTACGTCACCCGGACGGAGGCCGGCCGGCTCCAGGAACTGCTCGGCGAGCGCAAGCGCCGGGTAGCAGGCGAGGCCGACAGCGGAGTTGCGGCCGACGACACCGGGGCGGCGACCGAGACGGAGACGCTGTTCAGCCTCTCCGGCCGCGAACTCGGCATCCTCGGTGTCGTCTCGGCTGACCTGCGGCTCCTCGGACTCGCGTCGGTCGTCCTCTCGGGCTTTGCCCCGCAGGTCGCGACACGGCTCCAACCCGGGCCGAATCTGGTCTCGCTGGCCGGCCCGGCGCTTGCGCTGCTCGGCCTGCTCGGCCTCTGGGTGATTAGTGCCGTCACTGCCGTGTTGCGGTTCTACAGCTTCGAACTGCGCCGCCGGGCCGGCGAACTCCGCTACGAACGGGGGTTGCTCCAGCGTTACAGCGGCACCATCCCCGTCGACAAGGTCCAGACGCTACGGCTCCGGGAGAACGTCCTGGCGCGGGCGCTTGGCTACGCCACGCTGGTCATCGAAACCGCGGGGTACGGCCCCGGCCAGGACGGCGGCGCGCAGTCGGCGGTGCCGCTGGCAAAGCGGGAGCGGGCGCTGGCGCTGGCCCGCGAGGTCGAACCGGTCGGCGCCCTCGAGTTCCGGCGACCGCCAAAGCGGGCCCGGACCCGCTACGCCGCCCGGTACACCCTCGCCGTCACCGGGCTGCTCGCCGGGCTGTGGGTGGTCAACACACTCACCGGCTGGCTTCCACTCTGGTATCTGGCCGCCGGCCTGCTCGCCGTGGTCCCGCTCGCGGCACACCTTGCCTGGCGACACCGCGGCTACCACGTCGGTGAGGCACACCTCGTAACCCGCAACGGCTTCTGGCGCCGGGAGACGGTGGTCGTCCCCTACGACCGGGTCCAGACGGTCGCGAACAGTCAGTCGGTCTTCCAGCGCCGCCGTGACCTGGGGACGGTCCGGGTCGACACCGCGAGTAGCGGCGGGTTCTTCGGGTCGGCGGCCGCCGCGGTCGACATCGACGGCGACTTTGCCGAGGAACTGCGCGAACGGGTCCACGGCCGCTTTCGCCGGGCGCTTCACCGCGCCGCCGACTGAGCCCCGGGCGCAAACGTGTTCGGGCCCGCAGACTGCCCCGATGCACCCGGCCTGCTCGGTCCGCCGGTCAGGTCAGCCCGGCTACGGTGGCCCTGATACCGACCCCGACCCCCTGCTGAGGACGGCCGCCGTGTTCACGCGTCACCTGCCTCAGACACTGTGAGGGCTCGCCCGTGTTCCAGACAGGGCACACAGTCTGTACGAACCCGCGATTGGCGCGGGCCACGGCAGGCCACGGACCGCTGCACCCACGCTCCGGTCGGGTCCTCGGTACTGGGGGGTCAGACGGCTGGGCCAACTGACCGAGATAATAACGGTCATGTGCGGTCACCGGCACATCCAGTCCATGGTTACCCGGACCTGGCAACGGCGTGCGTTCGGCTATCTGCTACTTCTGTCTGCGGCGATCGTGGTGACCGCGGGCGGCTATCACGTTGGCATGCGGGTCTACGAGGGACGACCGCGGACGTTTCTCGATTCGCTGCAGTTCGCCGTCGAGATGTTCACCACCACCGGTTTCGGCGGGGATGCACCGT
>CAZQZE010000210.1:0-4468 GCA_964597715.1 uncultured Halobacteriales archaeon | reverse complement strand
GCCAGTCCGTCGAGGCCGTCGACGGGCTCGCCGAGCAGGTCGACCAGCTCCGCGAGCAGATGACCGAGGCACAGGAGGAGGTTGCCCAGCAGGTCGAAGAGATCTCCGAGCAGGCCGCCGACGCCGTCGAAGCGTAGCGCCGCCTCACAGCCTCACAACCCACGGATTTTTTGAAAGACTGGTCCGGTAGCCGCTCCTGTGTTGTCCTCTGCCGGTCAGACCGGGTCGTCGGGGCCGTGGCGGTCGGCCATCCGCTCGGCCTCCGTTGCGTAGCGCCCCCGGTCGGTCTCGGGGGTCGGTTCGAGTCGGTCGTCGGAGACCGTCCGGGCGGCCGTCACGGTGGTCCGCCGGAGCATCTGCTGGGAGAGTTCGCGCGTGAGATGACGGTCACCGTCGGGGGTGGCGTAGACCAGCCTGACCAGCCCCTTCTGGTCGTAGTCGCGCTCCACCAGCCAGACGCGGTCGCCCTCGCCGCTCATACCTGGGGGTCGGACGGGAGCCTGTTGTATCTGCCGTGTCGGTGGCTGTGAGCCACGGGTGGGTCACGTCGGGCACAGCCGGAGCGGCGGGTGACGCCGGTACACTGGCGTCGGCAGGGGGAGCGTGAGGCTGATTGCCGACGGCACCCAAACGGGTGTATGGACCGAGAGGCGGTCCGGGAGCGGGCGGCCGAACTCCCCGACGAGCCCGGCGTCTACCAGTTTCTCGCCGACGACCGGGTGCTGTACGTCGGCAAGGCCGTCTCGGTGCGCGACCGGGTGCCCTCGTACGCGGACCCCCGGAGCGAGCGGATCGCCCGGATGGTTGCCGAGGCAGAACGGGTCGAACCCGCCGTCACCGACACCGAGACCCAGGCACTCCTGCTGGAGGCTAACCTGATCAAGCGACACCGGCCCCGGTACAACGTCCGGCTGAAAGACGACAAGTCCTACCCGCTCGTGCAGTTGACCGACCACGACGCCCCCCGGGTCGAGGTGACCCGCGACCCCGACGAGGGCGCGACGGTCTTTGGCCCGTTCACCGACAAGGGCCGGGTCGAGACCGTGGTGAAGGCGCTGCGGGAGGTCTACGGCCTGCGGGGCTGTTCGGACCACAAGTACCGTAACCGTGACCGGCCCTGCCTCGACTACGAGGTCGGCCTGTGTACGGCCCCCTGTACCGGCGAGGTCGGGGCGGAGGATTACCTCGCCGACGTCGAGGCCGTCGAGCGCTTTCTCGAGGGCGAGACGGGGGTTCTCGCCGGCCCGCTGCGCCGGGAGATGGAGGGGGCCGCACAGGAGCAGGCCTACGAGCGGGCCGCGAACCTCCGGGACCGGCTCGAGGCCGTCGAGTCCTTCCACGGCGAGGGCGGCGGGGCCGTGGCCGCCCGCGACCACGAGGGTCGGACGCTTGACGTGCTCGGTGTCTCGCTCGAAGGTAGCGGCGCGACCGTCGCACGCCTGCGGGCGGAGGGCGGCAAGCTCGTCGAGCGCGACCGGTACAGCCTGGACGCCCCGGAGACCGCGGACGCGGCGGACGTGCTGGGGGCATTCATCACCCAGTACTACGCCGAACGGGAACTGCCGGCGGCGGTGCTCTGTCCGGAGTATCCGCGGGCGACCGGCGACGCCGGCAGGGCGGCCGATGCCGGCGAGGATATCGAGGCCTGGCTGGCGAGTGCGGGGACCGAGCTTCGGGTGCCGGGCGCCGGCCGGGAGGCGACACTGGTCGACCTCGCAACGAAGAACGCCCGCCGTACCGCGCCGGCCCAGGACGGGACGCGGGCGCTGGCCGACGCCTTGGGGCTTGAGACCGCCGACCGTGTCGAGGGGTTCGACGTGAGCCACGCACAGGGTCGGGCTGTCGTTGGCAGCAACGTCACCTTCGCCGGCGGCGAACCCGCAAAGGAGGGGTACCGCCGCAGGAAGCTGGCGGAGCAAAACGACGACTACGCCAACATGCGGGGGCTCGTGCGGTGGCGCGCCGAGCGGGCCCGGGAGGGCCGGGACGACCGCCCCGACCCGGACCTGCTACTGGTCGACGGCGGCGAGGGACAACTCGGCGCGGCACAGGACGCCCTCCGAGAGGTCGGCTGGGACGTCCCCGTCATCGCCCTCGCAAAGAGCGAGGAGCGGGTCGTGACACCCGGCGGCGTCGAGGACTGGCCCGACGACGCCCCCCATCTGCACCTCCTCCAGCGGGTTCGTGACGAGGCCCACCGCTTTGCCCGCCAGTATCACGAGACCGTCCGCGACGAGGTTTCGACACCGCTCGACGGCGTGCCCGGCGTCGGTCCGGAGACACGCAAACGACTGCTCGGCCGGTTTGGCAGCGTCGACGGGGTACGGGAGGCCTCGCCGACGGAACTCCGGGACGTGGAGGGTATCGGTGAGCGGACCGCGACCCGGATCGACGACAATCTCTGAGCAGGGCGGTTCGATATAGCGAATTACGGTTTATCGGCGGCCACGGGCCTCGAAACGGTGTCAACACCGAGCGCACTCGTGTCCGACGGGTCTCGCGACCGGTCACCGGGGGTTCGTGTCCGGGCCGATGCACAGAGCGGGGTACCCCCGCTCGGGCGACCCGGAGGACGCCTCGGCACACCCCGGATGCTGTGTCGACCACCGAGCGTAGTAACCCTCTGTCGGGTCGGTCGCAGGGAGTTATAAATCGTATGCTACGATATAAAATCGAAAAGGGGTTGCTGCCGAACACGAGAGGCAAGTCCTCGAGGGGTCGCCTCAGAGCACCTCGACGAGCAGTTCCCGGGACCGCTCGGGCAGTTCCAGCGGCGGGATATGGCCACACGATTCCAGCACGACTAGCTCGGAGTCTGGGGCCCGCTCGTCGGCGCGCGCGGAGGCAGAGAGCGGGATGAGGTCGTCCTCGCGGCCGTGGACAAAGCGGGCGGGCACTGCCAACTCCCCGAGTCGCGGGGAGTAGTCCGTCCGGTAGCCCTCCCGGGTCACCTCGTAGTCGCGGAGTTTCCGGAAGGCCGCCCCCGCGTTCGGCCGCTTGACCGCCTGGAACACCCGGTCGACCGTGACGTCGCTGACCTCGTTGTCCTCGGAGCAGAGTCCGTTGACAGAGGATTCGACGAACGCGCGGCTCCGGCGCATCAGGGCGACCGAGAGGTAGTTCGTGACCTGCACGTTCGCCAGCAGCCAGGAGAGCCGGCCGTTGGGGAGCCCGCCGCCGAGTGCGAAGGGGTCGAAGGCGACAAGCCGGGCGACGCGCTCGGGGGCCGCTAAGCCGACGCCGACCGCGACCCCGCCGCCCATCGAGACGCCCGCGAGCACCGCGTCCGCCACGTCGAGTGTCTCGAGGATGGCCGCGACGGTGTCGACGTGGTGGGGGACCGACCACTCCCCGTCGGGCACCGGGCTCGCGCCGTAGCCCGGCAGGTCCGGCGCGAGGACGGTGGCGTGTTCGGCCAGCGGCCCGATATGCTCGCCCCAGGTGATGTGGGCGGCGTCGATGATCCCCCCGTGGAGTAGGAGGAGTGTCGGGTCGCCGTCGCCGGCGGTCAGGTAGTGAACCTGCTGGCCGTTGGCGGTGACGGTCCGCTCGGTGGCGGCGTCGGGGATGTCGACGCTGTGGCTCCCGTCGGTTGCTGTCATACTCCGTGGTCGGGGGCCGGTATAAAGAAGTCTCCCGTCGTGTCGGGCGGCAGCGGGGTGGCCGGCTACTCGAAGTCGGGTTCCGGGACCGGCACCCCGTCGTCGCCGCCGAGTTCGTGGTCCTGTCGGAGGTCGCGCATCCGGTCGCGGATGTCGGCGGCGAGTTCGAACTCGAGGTTGTCGGCGGCCTCCTGCATCCGGGTCTCCAACTCCTCGATGGCACGGGCCGCCTCCTCGGCGTCCTCGGGGTCGAGGCTCGCGGCCTCGCCGGTGTCGGTCTCGGCACCGGGGAGGTTCGTCTCCCCGACCGGCTTCTGGATGGTCGTCGGCTCGTGGCCGTGGTCCTCGTTGTACTCCCGCTGGATCTCACGGCGTCGATTGGTCTCGGCGATCGCGGACTCCATGGCGTCGCTGGGGTCGTCGGCGTACAGCACGACCCCGCCGTTGACGTTTCGAGCCGCCCGCCCCATCGTCTGGACGAGCATCGTCTCCGACCGCAGGAATCCCTCCTGGTCGGCGTCAAGGATCGCAACGAGGGACACCTCCGGGATGTCCAGCCCCTCCCGCAGCAGGTTGATCCCGACGATACAGTCGAGTTCGCCGAGCCGGAGTTCCCGGATGAGCTCGTGGCGCTGGAGCGTGTCGGTCTCGTCGTGCATGTACTCGACGTTAATCCCGGCTTCGCCGAGATACTCCGTGAGGTCCTCGGCCATCCGCTTGGTGAGGGTGGTCACGAGCGCCCGCTCGTCGTCGGGCAGCGCCTGTAGCCGCTCGATGACGTCACTGACCTGTCCCTCCGCGGGCGCAACCTCGACCGCCGGGTCGACGAGGTGGGTTGGCCGGACGATCTGCTCGACCACCTGGTC
>CAZQZE010000209.1:0-4512 GCA_964597715.1 uncultured Halobacteriales archaeon | reverse complement strand
CCTGGACCGAGCCGGACCTGGAGGACGTCTATCTCGAACTGACCGGCCAGCGGGTCGTCGAGGGGGAGGCTGTCGCCGAGGAGGTGGTTGCGTGAGCCGGTTGCGGCGGGTCCGCGGGGAGTTCGTCGCCGCCTCGCGCAGCTTCCTGCGCCGGCGCACCGCCGTCTTCTTTACCTTCGTCTTCCCCTTTTTGATCGTCCTCATCTTCGGTGTGCTCGTCGGGACACAGCCAACCGGGGGCGGCCTCTTTACGGAGCCGGTGGGTTGGTACGTGCCGGGCTACCTGGCGGTCGTGGTGCTGTTCACCCCGCTCTCGCGGGTGGGCAGCGAGGTAGCCCGTCACCGCGAGGGGAACCGCTTCGAGAAGCTGGCGACGACCCCGCTCTCGCGGGTCGAGTGGCTGCTCGCCGGGACGCTCGTCAACGTCGCCGTTATCGGTGCCGCCGGGCTGTTCCTGCTCGCGTTGTTGGTGGGGCTCACCGGTGTCTCACCGCCGCTCTCGCCGGCACTCCTCCTCCTGGTGCCGTTTGTCGTCCTCGGTGTCGCGCTGTTTTGCGGGGTTGGGGCGTTGCTCGGCGCACTCGCCGACTCACAGGACGGCGTCATCGCGGCGAGCAACACCGTTGCGCTCCCGCTGCTCTTTCTCTCGGAGACGTTCGTCCCGCGGAGCCTCCTGCCGGCGTGGCTGCCAACCGAGCTGTCACCGTTGACCTACTTCTCGCGGGGGGTGCGCGCGGTCACCTACACCGGTGAGGGGACCGGCGTCGGCGACCCGGGGACGATGCTGGTGGTACTTGGGGGTCTGGCCGCGGTGACACTCGCAGTCGGGGCGCGCGCGCTGCCGACGACCGACTGAGCGGCCGTCGCGGCTCTGTAACGACTCTCCGTCGGCCGCCACAGCCGCCGGTCGCCGACGGTGTATTACGACTCCTCCACGAATGCCGCCTATGTGGCTACGAGTGCCGCTCGGGTGATATCATGTGTGCCGACGACCTGGAGGCCGTCGTCGACTCGCTGGGTGGCGATATCGTCGTCGCCGGGCCGAGCGAGGGGCCGGGGGCGGTCGGGAGGCTGGCAGAGCGGGGCGGCCAGCCACGCGTGGTCGGGTTCGGGGAGGCCGGGGAACTCGGTGACGCTGTCCGCGATGCTGGGGTGGCCCTCATCGCGGCGGACGGCTCGTCGAGGCCGCCAGAGTCGCTTCTCCGGGCGTCCGACGACACGGCGGGGTTTGTGATTGCTGTGCTCAGTGCCCACGAGGACGGCGGCGTCGAGCCGTCACTGCTGGAGGCCGTCCGCGGGAGCGTCGACGTGACGCTGCTGGCGTGTAGGAAGCAGGCGACGGCTCGGTTCGAGCGGGGAAGTGGCACAGGGAAAGGGGGTCCCCGGACGGGTCCGGGTGTGGCAGTCGGTGGCGCCCTCGACCTCGCCCGGACGCTCCACAGGCCCGGACAGGTCAATCTCGACCTGGCCGACGCCCGGACCGTCCTCACTGACGGGGGGCTGGCGGCGCTCTGTGGGGGGACCGCCTCGTTCGAGACAGACGGCCCACAGCGGGCCGCACAGCGTGCCTTCGGGGCAATACCGTCGTCGGTCGACGTGGCACGGGGGTCGGGCGCTCTCGTGTCGGTTGCCGGCGGGCCGGAGATGAGTATCGACGACGCGATAGCGGCCGTCCGGACGGCTCGCAGGGAGCTCGGAGCCATCGGGGACCTCATATGGGGCGTCACCGTCGAGGCGTCACTCGCAGGCCAGTTGACGGTCGATATCGTTGTCGACGGCATCTCCTACCGCCCGCCGCTGTCGGCCGGGGACCCCTGTCGACGGTGTGGCGCGGCGTTGACCGCGTACAATCTCGGCGACCGGACGACGCTTGCCTGTGAGGCGTGTGGGTTTGCGGACCTGTCGGCGTCACTGGGTGAGCGGTCGGGCAACGGCGGCGTGTAACCGAGACCACCGGGCCGAGCAGGCCCGTCCCGGGGGACTCCTGTGGCCGGCTCAGCTATCAGCGTGTGACCGTAGCCGCGGCGCGGCAACGAGCAACAGGAGTGCGGTTGCCTCCCGGACCTCCCAGGTGTAGACGTGGTTCAGGAGAAGGTAGGTGACGATACCGAGAAAGAGGCTGACCGCCCAGGCGGACGCCGCGACCCGGCCGACCTGGGCGTGACGGGTCCCCTTCAGTTCCTCGACGCTGTGGGTCAGCCCGAGGATGACCGCGTACAGGACGACGGGCACCGAGAGAACCGAGAGGAGGATGTGAATCCCGAGCATCGCCAGGTAGGCCAGCGTCACCGCCTCGGGGGCGACGATCGACTTCTCGAAGCCGCCCCCGGTCTTCCAGAGGTAGAAGAACAGAAACAGTGTGATGAGCGAGAAGGCGGTGAGCATCGCGGCGCGGTGCTTGCGGTACTCCCGGTTGCGGATGAAGTAGACCCCGGCGAGGATGGAGGCGAGCGCCAGTGTGTTGATCGCGGCGATGAGGTCGCTGAACAGGAGGACCGTGCCCCGCGAGAGCTCGGGAAACAGCGGGAGGGCGCCGTTGAGCGCACTCCCCACGAGGACGTACCCGACGACCGAGAGGACGGCTGTGACGGCGCCTGGCCGCGCCCGGAGGGTTGACTGCATGCGGTTGGCAACTGCCATACCGGGGAGTAGGCGCGGAGGTAAAATTCCCTTGCGGTGTGACGCGGGGGAAACGGCTATCCGCCGGCCGCCGTACGCCGGGAACATGAAACAGGTCGTCCGGAGGAACTTCGACGACAGCGTCTCGGCGTACGAGGCCTACGAGCGCCGGACCGGCCGGTTCGAGACCCTCGCGCGTCTGCTCGCCGCGGAGCTTCGAGCCGACGCCGGCGGGCGGTTGGGGACGGTCGTCGACGCCGGCGCGGGGACCGGGGCGAGCACACAGGTCTTCGCGGCCGGCGAGGGGACAGAGCGGGTTGTCGCCGTCGACATCAGCCGGGCGATGCTCCGGGCAGTCGACGCCGACCGGGGACAGCCGGTCCAGGCGGATATCGACCGACTCCCGCTTGTCGACGGGGCCGCCCACGCTGTCGCCTTTACCGCCTCGCTCTTTCTGGTCCCGGACCCCGACATCGCGGCCCGGGCGGCCGCCCGCGTCCTCGGGCCGGAGGGGGTTGTCGGCGCCACGGCGCCGCTTGGCTGGGTCACCCCGGAGGGCGAGGATATCTTCGCCGACTTGGAGCGGGAGTCACGCTCCCCGACGGGGGCCGACGAGGTGCAGGCGGCGTTGGATGGGGTGTTCGAGGTTACGGCGGGGACCTGGCGGTTCGCGACGACAGCCGCGGACGTGCGGCGATTTCACGCCATTCCGGCGATGGCGGCCCGTCTCTACCCGGACCTGCCGCCGGCAGCGCGGGTCGAGCGGGCGCGCGAGTTGCTGGATTCGGTCGAGGGGACCGTCGAACAGCGGTGGCTGTGGGTCGTCGGGACGCCCCGGTAGACCGGCGTTTCGGGTCGAGGTATGGGATGTCAGCCCACCGTAAGCGTGAAACCGGGTTCGGCCTGTAAGGAGGGTATGAGTGTTGAGGAGCAACGGACGATCCGCTGTCTGGTGGCGAAGGTGGGACTCGATGGACACGACCGCGGAGCCCACGTCATCACCCGGGCATTCCGTGACGCCGGGTTCGAGGTCATCTACTCCGGGCTACACCGCTCGCCGGAGGAGATCGTCCAAGCCGCGGTGCAGGAGGACGTCAACGTTCTCGGGATCTCTATTCTCTCGGGGGCTCACGACACGCTCGTCCCGCAGATCGTCGAGGGGCTGAGAGAGTACGGCGCCTTCGAGGACACGCTGCTCATCGTCGGCGGGATCATCCCCGACGATGACGAGGAGCGGCTGAAGGGCAAGGGCGTCGACGAGGTGTTCGGCCCCGGCGCGTCGATGGGCGAGATGGTCGACTACGTCCGCGAGCACGCGCCCGAGCGATGAACCCGGAGGAGCTGGTCGAGGGAGTCCTCGCCGGCGAACACCGCGCACTCGCGCGAGCCATCACCACAATCGAGAACCGTACCGCGGGGTACCGCGAGCTGGTGTCGGCGCTACACACCCACGCCGGCGGGGCCGACGTCATCGGCGTCACGGGCTCGCCGGGCGCCGGCAAGTCGACCCTGGTCGACAAGCTGGCCGCCACCTACCGCGAGCGCGGGCTCACGGTCGGTGTGATCGCCATCGACCCCTCCTCGCCGTACTCGGGGGGGGCGGTGCTCGGCGACCGGATCCGGATGGGGTCGAACATCGGCGATATGGACGTGTTCTTCCGGTCGATGTCCGCCCGGGGCTCGCTGGGCGGGCTCTCGGCGGCCACCTCCGACGCCGTCACCGCACTGGACGCCTTCGGCAAGGACAAGGTCATCATCGAAACCGTCGGTGCCGGGCAAAACGAGATCGATATCGTCCGGACCGCCGACTCGGTCGCGGTGCTCGTCCCCCCGGGGTCCGGCGACGACGTCCAGATGCTCAAGGCGGGCATCCTCGAGATCGCGGACCTGTTC
>CAZQZE010000208.1:0-4526 GCA_964597715.1 uncultured Halobacteriales archaeon | reverse complement strand
CGGCTCACCGGGTGAGAGGTGCCCGCGTGCGGCCGACTCCCGGGGTCTCTGTATTACTAGATGGTGGGGGGCCGGCCGCGTTGTCGATAGATAGCCGGCCCATACACGGGATATGGGGGATACTGTTGAGATACACAATGTCCCAGTCATACGCTGCCCGGACTCACGCCGAATCGACCCCTCGGGCGAACCAGGAGGACGACTGTTCCGTCGACTCGACACAGTTGCTGCCGCTGCTCGGCGACGAGTGCGTGATGGAGATCCTCCAGGCCATCGGCGACACCGCGGCCCCGGCCCGGGATATCGCCGAGACCGTCGGCGTCTCCCGGACGACCGTCTACCGCCGACTCGACCGCCTCCAAGAGGCCGGACTCGTCCAAACGTCGATGCTGTACAACCCCGACGGCCACCACAAACAACAGTACGAACTCGCCGTCGACCGCGTCCACCTCAACATCGGCGACGGCTCACTCGAAATCAGTGAACTCGCCTGAGCGATGTGGTCTCCTGTACCCCGTCACGGCGCGGTGAAGTTATCGCGCATCGGGGGTGACGAGACCGGCACCAGCAGGCCGCGTAACCGCGCCGTCGGGCGAGCGGCGCCAGGTCCCGACGACGACCCTGTGGTGGTTTGAACCAGCACCGCTCACTCGGTGGCTTTCAGACGCGGGACCGAGAGTGGTCGAGACGCGGCCGCGGACGTGCGTGGACGGTGACGGCGAGGACGGCCGGCCGTTCGTGATTGTCGGCGAGCGTTAGTCGTCCACGCCTGCGCCTGTCGACGCCGTTCGGACCCTATTTCGACCGGTCGCACACGGCTGATGCGGGAGGGGTATAATCCACCAATATGCGACGGGTCACTCTGCGTACTCCTCGGTTCCAGTCATAGGACGCAGTCTCAGCCGCTGAGCGCGGGGACGTTTACCCGTCAGGGGCACCGCGCTGGAGTCGGCGCTCCCCGCAGTCCGGACACTGGTAGATGGCCCGGAACATGAGTTTGGCCTTCGGGACGATACTGTCGAGTTCTGTCTCACAATCCTCGCATTCCATACAACAACGTAGGGGCTCAAGGGTTGTATTCCTTGTCCCGGGCGGAGTAACGCGAGGACCCGTCTCCCGGCGGACCCCTGCCGGCGGGGCCGACCTCAGGACGCTGTGTTGCAGGCTGTGCAACACCGCGAGGGAGTTTTGTTCCCTCCCGCGATAGCTACGTTTGGCGGAGGCCCCCCTGACAGGTCCCCCGCCATGCTGCCCCACCACGCCCCCCGTGGTGCGTTCCCCTACTTTTTTTACGATCGGTACCGGCGGTCCCGACGTCGGCCAAGCCGCCGAGGACGACCCGGTCAAACGCTACCCGGGAGAGACGTGACGGAAACTCGACCTATCCTACGGGTACGCAGGCGCGAGCCTACTGCTTGGTCTGCGGTTGTGAGACCCCTACCGTTGAGGCATATCAGCCTCCGGAGTCCTGCCGCTGATAGGTTCGGGATGAATCTGTCAGCTAAAATCCGGCGGGGCTGGTATAGCGCTTACTCGTCGGGGTTCAGGTCGATAGTTCCGTCAACCGTCCAGTGCGCGTGGTCGGCATCCTCACCGGTGCGGCTTGGCACCTGAATCTCCATCTCACGGAACCGAACCGAGATGCCATCGTCACTGTCCTCACGAACGCGGTCGTATATACCCGCCACTAGTTCTGGCCAGTTGCGTGTCTCGTCGGGCTCGGTGCCTCGCTGCGTCTCTGTTTCGTCGGTCGACATTGGTCGCAGAAAGGTCACAAGAATCAAATAAGTTCCGGTACGCCGACAATTAGTCGGAACAGGACGGTCGAGTCAGTGACCCACCCTACTCGCTCACCGCTGACGCGGTGTGCGTGGCCGACCGACTCCAAAAGACGCCGTACTACCGCCTTGTCACCGGCCAACGAGCGGTGCGAGAGCGACCGGCGGCTGTGTGTCGTGTCTCATCGTCGAGTGACCCGTATTCGTCACCAGTGCGCCCGGCTCTGTTGAACCCCTCAACACCTGACAGTACCGCGTGCTGCGTACAGCGGTTCCGTTCGGCACCGGGAAAGTGGTAGCGGCGAGAGACTCCGCCCGGTTCAGTCGAGGCTATCGGCCCGATATTGCAGCGAACCCTGCCGCCCGACGCATGTTCCTCAATCGAGTATGTCGGGGTCGTCCTGGTCGAGTGGGTCCTCGATGTCACCGATGATCGTCTCCAGCAGGTCGGTGACGGTCACCAGCCCGACCACATCGCCATCCTCGATGACGAGAGCGATCTCCTGGCGTTCGGTCTGGAACTGGTCGATCGCGTCGCTCACGTCGGTGTCCGGTGAGAGCGTCATCGTCGGTGCTGCCAGTTCGGTAAACGCACCGTTGCCGGCAGACAGTTTCTCACGGCGGCTAAACAGGGCCGGACTGTAGACGATGCCGCGGAACTCGGTGAGGTCCTCACCGACCAGCGGATACCGCGTGTGTGGGTTGTCCTCGAGTTTCCGGAAGTTCGATTCAGGGTCATCCTCGGTAGACAGCGCCACGATCTCCTCGGGCGGAATCATGACCTCTCTCACCGACCGCTCGCCGATGGCCAAGGCGTTCATGACCTCCTCACTGCGTTCCTCGGCCAGCTCACCCTCCTTGAGCACCGACCCAAGCTCGTTTCGGAGGTCCGCGCGGGTTTCGATAACTTCCTCACCGGTCTCGGTCCACGATTGGGTCATCCTGACACCGAACAGGCCGAGTGTCGCTTTTGCAACCGAGTCACCGACCCAGATGGCCGGCGCGAGTATCTTAGAGAACCAGTACAGTGGTCGCGCCCCATACTGGGCGACCTGTTTGGAGCGCTCGACGCCGAGGTATGTCGGTGTCTGTTCGCCGTGGGTGAGGTGGACCAGGTTGATGAGAAGAAATCCGAGGAGCGAGCCAGCCCCGACCGATGCGAGGGTCGTGTTCTCGAACAGCGGTTCGAACAGGGCCGCGAGGCCGGGTTCGGCGATGATCCCCAGTGCAATACTAGTCCCGGAGATCCAGACCTGACACGTCGTCAGGTAAAACTCCAGGTCGTTCGTCATCTCCCAGGCGAGTTCGAGTCCGGGCGTGTTGAACTCCGATTCGGGGTACTGCCTGAGACGGGTCAGGGCGAATTCGATTGCAACAAAGTAGGCGTTCACCCCGATAAGAACGACACCACCCAGGATCCGTAGTCCGACCTCGAGCGGTTCCATCACCCAACTGTGACAACAGCAGACGGAAAAAAGTGCTCACACCAAACCACCACCGAAGACAAAAATACGGTACACGGGCACAGTCGGACCGCAAGACCGGGCCCGTGTACCCAATACGGCAGCCGAAATCTATCACTGCTTGGGAGGTTGTCCGGGAGGTCGGCACCACTCATACTGCCGGCGGTACGTCTGTACGTCTGTACCGGACCTCGCCACCCCGGAGTGGCGAGTATCTTCACGAAGCAACAGCCGGCAGTGTCAGTAGTTACCGCGGTGAATCCGGAGGGTGACGAACGAGGACAGCCGACGAGCACTCGCCGCTCTGCCCCGCCAGTTCCCCGCGGCGGTCGCCGGCCTGCGCCTGACGGGCGGTCTCGTCAACTGGGCCCGCTCGGTTCTCGGAGTCCAGCCTTGATACGTTCCAAGAGGATACGTCCCGCCCGGTAGTGTGGGTCACCCCCGCTCGTGTCTGGGGGTGAGCGCTCCGGTGTCACCCACCCCCCCGCTCAATCAGTGTGGGAAGCGTGTCATTCGAACAGTCTTTATTCCTCCAAAACATTTGTCGGCACATGAGGATCAGGGCCGCGACGGCGGACGATGTCGAGGTGATTAGACAGGTGGCTCGGCGCTCCTGGGAGACGGACTACCCGGACATCCTGAGCCGTGAGACGGTCGAGGCAGGGGTCAGGGACTGGTACGCACTCGACAGCCTGGCTACGGCGCTGGCGCGTGACCGGACATCGCTGCTGGTCGCGGAGCCTGACAGCTCGGTCGTCGGGTTCGTCCACGCGGTCAGGCAGGCGGCCACCGGTGTCGGCTTTGTTCTGCGGCTGTACGTCGACCCTGACCATCGGCGGGAGGGGGTCGGTGCTGCACTACTTGACACGGTGACCGAGGTGCTGGGCGGGGACGGTCTCGACCGCGTTGACGCGGCCGTGCTGTCGGCCAACGAACTCGGACGCACCTTCTATGAGTCATTCGGGTTCGAACTCGCAGAGGAGACCGAGACGCGCATCGGCGGGGAGTCCTACCCCGAATGCCGGTACAGCCTGTCGGCCGACGCGCTCGTAGGGTACGCCTGACGAACGGACTCAGTCAGTGTATCCTGTCTGTCCCCGCTGTTAGCCGAGTACGAGGAGCAGCCCGGTCTGAACCCTGTGGGGTACTCTGTGTGTCACATACGTACACCGAAGGGCTCGGCGGGTACGCGAGCCAGCGGTAGTCACCCTCGCTGACGCGGTCCGAGAGACGTGCAGCCACGTCGGGTTCTGCCTGCTCCGCTTGATACCGCTCTGCGAGCGAC
>CAZQZE010000207.1:0-4548 GCA_964597715.1 uncultured Halobacteriales archaeon | reverse complement strand
TCGGCCACGCTGCCGTCCAGATCGCCGACTACGTCGGCGCGGAGGTCTACGCCACGGCCTCCACCGAGGAGAAACTCGACTACGCGGCGGAGGTCGGCGCCGACCACACCATCAACTACGAGACGGAGAGCTTCGCGAGCGCAATCCGTGACGCGACCGACGGCCGGGGCGTGGACGTGGTTGTCGACCACGTCGGCGCCCAGACCTGGCAGGACTCGCTCGCCAGCCTCGCAAAGGGTGGGCGTGTGCTCACCTGCGGGGCGACCACCGGCGGCAACCCCGAGACCGACATCGACCGGATCTTCTGGAACCAACTCGAGGTCATCGGCTCGACGATGGGCACCCCCGGCGAGGTCGACGACGTCCTCGAACTGGTCTGGGACGGGGCCCTCGAACCCCGGATCCGCGACACGCTGCCGATGAGCGAGGCCGCCCGCGCACACGAGATGATCGAGGACCGCGAGGGCTTTGGCAAGGTTGTCGTCGTTCCCGACAGCGAACACTGAGCGAATGGCTGACGACACCCCGACGGAGCACAGCCGGGTCGACCGTGACACCGGGAGCGACGGCGCCGGAGACGACCCTGACAGCGACACCTACATTCACGACCCGGAGGGTGTGCGGCCACACCAGGCCCCGCCCAGTGACTCCGGCTTCGACTGGCGAGGCTGGTTGCTGGTCGCGGTCATCCTGTCGTGCTTTCTCGTGGTGCCGGCGGTGATCCTCTTTCTCCCGCAGGCGGAGGGGTTCATCGCGTCACTGGGGCTGACACTGCGGGACGCCTATCTCGTCTTGCCGCTGCTTCCCGCACTGTTGCTCGGCGCGGTGGCAGTGTGGGCGGCGGTGCGGTCGCGGGCGTAGCTGTCGGCGGTGACGCGGACGCGACCGGCCCGCGGTCCGGTCTGTCGGTCAGTCCTGTGTATCCCGGCGCATCGCGATCTCGAACCACGGACACAGCCGAAGCTGGCGGTACCACCGTGGGTTGCGGTGCAGGCGCTCGTAGGGCGCCCACAGTAGCCCGGCGACCTCGGCGTCGTCCGGGTCAAGCGAGGTATCGGAGAGTGTGGCCCGGAGCACCGCACACACCTCGTGTTCGACCCCTCTATCGAGGTAGTAGCGCTTGTACTCGAAGCGGTCGGTGACCTGAAGGTCGTCGTACTGGCTCGGTGTCACGCCGAGTTCCTCCTCGAGTCGCTGCTGTGCGGCGTCGACCTGCGTCTGGCCGTCGACCGGGTGAGAGGCGACTGTCCCGTCCCAGTAGGTGTCCCACAGCCGCTTGTCCGGGCTGCGCTGTGCGAGCAGGACCCGTCCGTCGTCGTCGAACAGGAGGGTGGTGAAGGCGCGATGCCGGACCCCTTCTCCGGTGTGTGCGTCCAGCCTGTTGACCAGCCCCTGTGGGTTGTCGTCGGCGTCGACAGCAACGACGTCCTCGCCGGCGTTCTCGTGTCTCCGGCCCTCTGCCGGCTCCTCGACAGTCATTGACCCACCCAACGAGGAGCGCCCTCAAACCGGCTTCGGTTCGGAGGGGGGCCTCACCCGTCACCCGTCACCCGAGCCGTTCGTTGAGGATCAGCCGGGTCTTCGTGTTGATGACCTCGTCGAGCTCGCGAACACGGGTGATGATGTCGTTCAGCGCCGCGGTGTCGGTGGCGTCGACGACGACCACGATGTCCTCCTCGCCGGAGACCTGCCAGACAAAGTCGACCTGGTGCCACTCCGCGAGCCGTTCGGTCAGCCCGCCGGTGCGGACGTCGACATCCACGCTGACCTCCACCATCGACTTCACGTTGCCGGTCCGGGTCGCGACAGTGAACCGCTCGATAACGCCGTCCTCGACCAGCTGCTCGACGCGGTTGCGGACTGTCCCCTCCGAGGTGCCGACCTCGCCTGCGATCTCGGTGTAGGGTGTCCGAGCATCCCGCCGGAGAATGTCGAGGATGGCCCGGTCCAGGTCGTCCATAGAGATATGTACGTACCGGCGGTCGGTACTTCAACGCTACGAAAATCGTAACTCGGCTTCGAAAGCAACGCTTATTTACCGGAGTGTGATACGCATCTCGTAATGTCGGACGCCTACATCGCCATCGAGGGTGACCGCGTCATCGGGGCGCGCGCCCGCTCGCCGGGCACCACACGTGGGGAACTGGTCTTCACGACAGCGTACACGGGCTACGAGGAGAGCCTGACCGACCCTAGCTACCGGGAGCAGGTCCTGACCTTCTCCTACCCCCTGATCGGCAACTACGGTGTCCGCGAGGAGCGATTCGAGTCCGACAGCGTCCAGCCCAGTGCCGCCGTCGCCCGCGAGATGACCGACGACGTCGCCGAGTGGCTCCGTGAGGAGGGTGTCCCGGGCGTGGACCACCTCGATACCCGGGAGGTCGTCACCGAGATCCGCGACGAGGGCGCGATGCGGTGTGGGGTCGCCGCCGGCCCCGACGCCACCGAGGAGGCTGCCCTCGCCGAACTCAGGCAGTGCAAGCATATGTCCGACCACCGCGACATCGGCAAGGCGGTCTCCGTCGACGAGACGGAGGTCCACAACCCCGAGGGTGACGGGCCGCGGGTCGCGCTGGTCGACTGCGGCGCGAAGGGGTCGATCACCGACTCGCTGGTCGAGCGGGACGCGGCTGTCCACCGGCTCCCCTACGACGCGACGGCCGGGGACGTGGCCGCCGTCGACCCGGACCTGCTGTTCATCTCGAACGGCCCCGGTGACCCCGAGAACTTCGACCAGGCCGGCCGGATTGTCGACGAGTACGTCGGCGACCTGCCACTTGCGGGGATCTGCCTGGGCCAGCAGGTCGTCGCCAACGCCCTGGGCGGCTCCACGGAGAAGATGGAGTTCGGCCACCGCGGCGTCAACCAGCCCGTCCGTGACCTCCGGACCGACCGCGTCGTGATGACGACACAGAACCACGGCTACACCGTCGCCGACCCCGGCGAGCAACTCGACGTCACGCAGGTCAACGTCAACGACGACACCCCCGAGGGGCTCGAAAACGACGACCTGGGGGTCATCACACGGCAGTACCACCCCGAGGCCAACCCCGGACCAAACGACTCGCTCGATTTCTTCGACGACGTACTCGAACTCGTGGACGGGACGGATTGACTGCGTGCCGGTAGCCCTGTCGGCTACGTCTCGTCGGCGCTGCGGACGATGCCCGTCGTGGCCGGCTCGCCACCGTACTCCGTCACGCCGCCGTGGACCTCGACACGCAGGGTCTCACCGCTCTTCCGGACCCCTCTGAACGACTCCCGGAACGTCCCGCCACCCCGGTCGGGAGGCCCGGAGAGTAGGCTCGTGACGGTGTCGCGCTCGGCGTCGACGACGACGGCCAGTGGCGACCGTCCCAGCAACTCCTGTCGTCCGTACCCGAAGATGTCGGCAAATTTTCGGTTGACGTAGGCCAGTTCGTGGTCCTGGACGACGAACACACCGGCCACGCCCTGCTCGACGAGCCGCTGATACCACGAGAGGGCGTCCCAGAACTGCTGTTGGGTGCGGTACTGGTCGACGGCGTTCTCCACGCGGTTGGAGAGCACCTCGTACCGGTCGGCGCCGCCGCCTTTCTGCATGTAGTCCGTTACGCCGGCCGCGATGGCCTCGCCCGCGATCTCCTCGCTACCCTTGCCGGTGAAGAGCACGAAGGGGAGGTCCGGGTACCGGTCACGGGCGATCTCCAGAAACTCCAGCCCGTTCGTCCGGGGCATCTGGTAGTCGCTGATAACACAGTCGAACTCGCGCTCGCCGAGCAGGTCGAGCGCCTCGACGACGGTTGTCGTCGTCACCACCTCGAAGTCGTCGTTGATCCGCTCGAGAAACGTCGACGTAAGCTCGAGGATCTCGGGGCTGTCGTCGACGTGGAGCACCCGGACGGGGTCCCGCTCTCTGATATCCGCAAGCGGCGTCGGGACCTCGAGTGTCCGCTCCTCGGCAGACCCGAACTTCCCGCCTCGGACGAATGTCGAGGGCTCCTGGGCACCGCGCTGACTCGTCCGGAGTGCCTCGCGAGAGACCCGGGCGACCCCCGGCCGGTCGTCACCGGCCATTGGCCCTCCCGCCTGGCTTGCTCCGGTCGCTGGCGGTCCGACCACTCTGTGGGACGCTGTCGACCCGCCTGACTGGCCTGGACTGTGGCTCGGTAGTGTGGTATATATGATGTGTAAGGGGAGCCTGCGAGCGTTCGCGTGGTAGTCGATACTGTGACATATCTCTCGGTAGTTATGCTATGTGGTGGCTCCTGGTGTAAAACAGTACTGGCCACATTGTGACTCGATATCGGGAATTTAGGAACTCCCTATTTGCCCACAGAGCACGACGGACCAACATACGCCGCTCTGCGTAGGTTGAGCCAACTGATTCCTGTCGGCCGTAAGATTAAATATGTAAGAAATTATCAGAAAAATTTAAATTGAGCCGCGGTGATAGTTGTGTTGTAGCATGGAAGACAGCAACGTCGCTTCGTACCTCGCAGAGCACCCGAAAATGATTGGCGTCCTCGCAACCGCGTTGCTGCTGCTCTCACAGGCAGGAGCTGTTGC
>CAZQZE010000206.1:0-4585 GCA_964597715.1 uncultured Halobacteriales archaeon | reverse complement strand
TGGAGTTCAAGCCCCACTACAACCCCTACACGGAGCCGAGCTTCGAGCTGTTCGGGACCCACCCCGAGACCGGCGAGCTCGTCGAGGTCGGCAACTCCGGGGTCTTCCGGGACGAGGTGACCGAGCCCCTGGGCGTGGACGCGGACGTGATGGCGTGGGGGCTATCCCTGGAGCGGCTGTTGATGCTGATCTACGGCTTCGAGGACATCCGCGACGTCCACGGGACGCTGTGTGACCTGGACCTGCTGCGGAACGTGGAGGTGATGGGCTGATGCCTGTCGTGGATATCGACCCCGACGACCTCCGCGAACTCACGGGTCACGACGAGAAGACCGACGACGACCTCCGGGCGGACCTGTTCGACCTCGGGCTGGAGTTCGAGGGCTGGACGGACGACGAGGAGATGCAACTGGAGTTTGCCCCCGACCGGCTCGACCGGCTCTCGGTCGAGGGGGTGGCCCGGTCGCTGCGGTACCACTACGGCGACGACCGCGGCGTCTACGTCCCTTCGACCAACGACCCCGAGTGGACCGTTCGTGTGGAGGACCAGCCGCCGGGCCGGCCCTACGTCACCGGCGCTGTCATCCGCGATGTCGACTTCACCGAAGGCTCACTGGAGTCGCTGATCCAGCTCCAGGAGAAGCTCCACGCCACGGTCGGTCGCCAGCGCGCAAAGGGCGCCATCGGGGTCCACGACCTCATCATGCTGAAAGGAGACGAGGCGCGCAGCGCCTCCGAACAGCCACCCGGTGAGGGAGCCGACCTGCGAGACGCCGCGACCGGCGAGGCCCGCGGCGACACGGGCAAACGCATCCGGTACACCGGCGTCGACCCCGACAACGAGCGGTTCGTCCCGCTGGATGCCGACACGGATATGACGCCCGCGGAGGTGCTGACCGACCACCCTGTCGGCGGGACCTACGCCGACCTCGTGAGTGACTTCGACCGGTATCCCGCGATCTACGACGGCATCGGGCTGTTCTCGTTTCCCCCGGTGATCAACGGCCGCCGGACCGAGGTCTCCACCGAGTCGCGGGACCTGCTGGTCGAGATGACCGGCACCGACCAGTGGACGGTCGACCGGATGCTCAACATCGTCTGTTACGCGCTGTCGGCCCGCGGCGCACAGGTCGAGCGCGTCGCCGTGGAGTACGCCGACGACGCCCCCGGCGAGTACGCCGGCCGGACGCTCGAGCGGCCGGACCTCTCGACAAAGACAAAGACCGTCACCCACGACCGCGTGGAGGAGACCCTCGGCGTTGCGCTCGAGGAGGAGACGGTCGTCGACTGCGCCGAGCGGGCGGGGTTGGACGCCGAGCCGACGACCGTCGCGGGCGAATCGGCCTACGAGGTCGCCGTCCCGCCGTACCGGGTGGACGTGCTCCATCCGCTCGACATCATCGACGATATCGGGCGGGCCTACGGGTTCAACGAGCTCGAGCCCCGCTACCCCGACGTCTCGACGGTCGGCGGGCGCCACGACCGCTCCCAACTCGAGGACGCGGCCCGGGACGCCCTCGTGGGACTGGGCTTCGAGGACCTGCTCAACTTCCACATGATAAACGAGGCCGAGAACTTCGAGCGGATGCGTGTCGGCCCGGACGACGACTGTGTGGGTGCCGGCGAGCCTGTGACCATCCGCGAGCCCTACAGCGAGGACTACACCATCCTGCGGACGTGGGCGCTTCCCTCGCTCATGATGGTGCTCGAGAACAACACCCACCGCTCGTACCCCCAGGACCTGGCCGAGGTCGGCCTCGCGGCCGCGGTCGACGAGGGCGCGAACACGGGCGCCGCCGAGCGCCGGACCGTCGCGGCCGCCCTCGCGCGCACAGACGTCTCCTACGAGGACGCGAAGGCCCGGCTTCAGGCGCTGGCGACGGCCTTCGGGAAGACCCTCGAGACGCCGGCGACCGACCACCCGAGCTTTATCGACGGCCGCGCCGCCGAGGTCGTCCTCGACGGCGAGTCCGCCGGCGTCGTCGGCGAGATCCACCCGGCCGTCCTCGTGGAGCACGACTTGGCGGTGCCGGTCGTGGCCTTCGAGTTCGAGTTGGACGCGCTGTCGTAGGCACGGGGACGTGACCCGTCGCCCACAGAACCGGTCCCTGGCGTCCGGACACGACGCCGCATACCCTCCACGGACAGCACCGTCTACTACGGCGGCGGTACGCCCTTGACGCCGGCGGTCCTCGACGGGACAGTCTACGTGGCCTCCGGGCGCGGGCTGGTCGCCCCGCGGTACTCAGAGGTCGGCGCCGACAGCCTCGTCGACGGAGTCGAAGCCGTCCCGCTCCAGAAGTTCCAGCAGGCCGCGGTTGATGTCGCGGGCGACCGAGGGCCCCTCGTAGACCAGGGACGTATAGAGTTGGACGACGCTTGCGCCCGCACGGATCTTCTCGTAGGCGTCCTCGGCGGTGGCGACGCCGCCAACGCCGACGACGGGGACGTCGACGCGCTCGGCGACGAACCGAACCATCTCTGTCGCCCGGTCCGCGATGGGTTTGCCCGAGAGGCCACCCCGTTCGTCGCTGTTGTGCGAGCGCAGCGAGTCGGGGCGGTCGGTGGAGGTGTTGGTGGTGACGACCCCGTCGAGGTCGAACTCGGCAACCAGCTCCAGCGCGTCGGCAACGGCGGGCTCGGGCAGGTCCGGCGAGAGCTTCACGAGCAGGGGGCTGGCGCCCGCGTCGACCAACTCGGCGAAGATATCGGCCATCGCCGCCCGGCTCTGGAGCTCCGCAAAGCCCTGTGAGTTCGGACAGGAGACGTTCACCACGAAGAAGTCCGCGGCGGTCACCTGCTCGTAGGTGTCGCGGTAGTCACCGGGCGCGCGCTCGCGGGAGACGTGTTCGCTCTTTGCGATGTTCACCCCGACGGGAACGTCCGCCTCCAGCGTAGCCAGGCGGTCGCCGACAGCGTCGGCCCCGTCGTTGTTCAGCCCCATCCGGTTGACAAGCGCCTCGTCCTCGCGCAGGCGGAACAGCCGCGGGCGGCCGTTTCCCGCCTGTGGCTGTGCGGTGACACCCCCGACCTCCACGAACCCGAACCCGAGCGCCTGCAGGGCGGGTGGCAGGTGGGCGTTCTTGTCGAAGCCGGCGGCCACGCCCACCGGGTTCGGAACGTGCTGGCCGAACGCCTCGGTGTGGAGGCGGTCGTCGGTGACAGTGTAGCGGGCGGCAAGCGCCCGCTGAAGTGGTGTCTGTTGGACGGTCCGGAGCAGCCGGTGGACAGCCCGGTGGGCGGTCTCGGCCGGCAGCGAGAACAGGAGCGGTCTGGCGGCGGCGTACACGTCCATTTAGAACTCGTGTTCGACGTCGTCCTGGTCAGCCTTTTGAATGATGATCTTGTTGTCGCGGACGCGGACGAACACCTCGTCGCCGATATCCATCCCGGCAACGGCGAGTTCGTCCTCGTGGAGATTGACGTGTACGTTGTGGTACTCGCCGTCGTCGTCTTTGGCCCCACTCGGGCTGAGTTTCTTCTTTCGCACCATCGAGCTATCCTGTTCGGGGGTTGACCGGAGGACACACTTAAGTTTACCGTGCCACGGGCTCGCCGGTCGGCCGGCCGGGAGGCGGGGAGTACGGCCGCTGTGTCTCCACCGGTGTGTCGTCTCCGACCGGAACCGCCCGTTTGATCCGGAGCTGGGTATAAAGATACTCGCAGACGGCGGTGGAATCGGGGGGTATCTTTATGGTGGGACATGTGTTGGGTTGGCATGGAGCGGTGAAATCAATGGCAAGCGACAATGACAAGCGCAACTTTGCGCTCCGACAGGGCAACGGCGAAGAGAGCAGTGTCTTCTCGGGCGGGACACCCCGGCAGGCGGCACTGAAGGCGGCTCGACGACTCACCCCGGCCGGCTCCGAGGACGAGGCCGACCCGGAGGAACTCCGGCTGCGCGAGAAGGGCACCCACAAGGTCCACATCTACGAGGGTTGGGCCTGGGAGGAGGAGGCACCCGACGACAGCCCCGACTGGATGCCCGGGGAGATAACAAAAGGCAACGTCTCCAAACAGGGCGTCGAACACCTCGACGAGATCTGAGTCGCCAGCCCCGGACGTTTTTTCGACAGAGCCCCGTACCGTGCTCCGTACGTACCGGTGCGTGGTCCCACCCGGCCGGACCGGCAGCGCGATGCGGGGGACGACCGGCGGCTCTCCTGTCACGCGACACCACCACACGGCGCCTCGTCTCCGACGGGCTTATACCGCAGTCTCTCATTGTACAGATGCGACGACCCACCCGGAGACGACCGGCACGTCGACACGGTGCGTTTAAATGAGAAACGACTCGCTTGCGCTTCGTGGTATCGACGCGACGCCGGTCGGTTTCGGCGCGGTCTAATCCGATGCCCTTATACGTAACAGGGCATTTGAGTGTAATGCGAAGATGGCCCATCCACTCAGGATGGGCGCGGACCTCGCGGGCACCGTCCCGCCGCTGCCGACTCGAAGGGTTTAAGACCCTTTCCGGCATACAGTCAGGTCCGGAAGACATGAGGATTCCACCCCTGCGGTCCGCCGTACAGATGGGATCTGATGTTAGCCCTGGTAGTTCGGTGACACCCGGTCGGTCGAGCGG
>CAZQZE010000205.1:0-4586 GCA_964597715.1 uncultured Halobacteriales archaeon | reverse complement strand
ACGAACAGCACCTGGTCAGCGGCCGCAAGAGCCACCCCGACCACGGGGCCGAGGATACCGCCTTCATGGAGTCACTCCCGCTTGCGGTTTCGTGGGACGACGTACTGGTCGTTCACGGCGGGGTCAACCACCGAAAGTGTCTTGCTGCCCACGATTCGAGTGACGTGTTGAACATGCGCTCGCTCGGCGACGGCGGCTACGAACGGCCCTACTGGTTCGAGACCAGAACCGACCATCCGCGGGTCTTTTTCGGCCACACCGTCCTCAGCGAACCCTTTGCGTCCCCCTACGCCGTCGGGCTGGACACCGGGTGTGTCTACGGCGGCCAGCTCACCGCCTACGACTACCGGCGCGACCGGTTCATCTCGGTCGAGCCGCCAGCCACCTACCGGGACCGCGACGAGAGCAGCATTGTCACCCCACAACAGGCTGGCCGGACAACATAGATGTCCTCCGACAGCGACGCTCGGAGTGTCGACCTCTCGGACCCGACCTACTATCTGAACCGTGAGTTGAGCGAGCTAGCCTTCCAGCGACGGGTGCTTCACGAGGCGCTCGACGACCGTACCCCGCTGCTCGAGCAACTCCGCTTTCTGGCGATCGTCACACGCAATCTCGACGAGTTCTTCATGAAGCGGGTCGGCGGGCTGAAACAGCAGGTCGATGCCGGGATCACCGAGCGGACGGCCGACGGCCGCACCCCGAAGGAGCAGTGGCAACAGGCCCTCGAGACCGCCCGGCCGCTGCTCGAACGGCAGGCCTCACGCTACCAGGAGCACGTGCGGCCGGCACTGGCGGCCGCAGGCATCGAGGTGGTCGACTACGATGACCTCCCGGTGAGCGAGCGAACGGCACTCCGGGACCTCTTCGAAAGTTCCGTTCTGCCGGCGTTGACGCCGCTGTCGTTCGACCCCGCACACCCGTTCCCGTTCATCTCGAACCGGAGTCTCTCGCTTGCCGTACTGACGCGGAGCGGTGACGACGAGAATCCCACGTTCAACCGGGTAAAAGTCCCCCCGAACCGTCCGCGGTTCATCCCGGTCGGCGGGGACGACGACGACCGGTACGTCCGGGTCGAGGAGGTGATCCGGGACAACTTAGACCTACTCTTTCCGGGCACAGAGGTGGTGGATACCGCACTGTTCCGGCTGACCCGAAACGCCGAGGTCCGGCGCGACGAGGAGGTGGCGGAGGACCTCATCGAGATGGTCGAGGAGGTCCTGGAGGAGCGGCGGTTCGCGACGGTCGTCCGGCTGGAGTTGGAGGCCGGCGCACCACAGCAGGTTCGTCGCACACTCGTCGACCAGTTGGACCTCGACCGCCGGGAGGTGTTCGAACTCCCGGCGCCACTCGACTTCCGTGACTTCGAGACGCTCGTCGACCTCGACTACCCGGAGCTGAAGCCGGCGGCCTGGACGCCACAGCGACACTCCCGGCTGCCGGGGGGCCAGCAGGGACACGAGGAGTTCGGCAACGACCACGACAGCGACATCTTCGCCGCGGTCGAGCGCGGCGACATCCTGTTGCACCACCCGTACCACTCGTTCACCGACACGGTCCAGCGGTTCCTCGACGAGGCCGCTCACGACCCCGACGTGCTCGCGATCAAGGCGGCGATCTACCGGACCGCAAGCGACTCACAGGTGATCCAGAGCCTGATCGACGCCGCCGAGAACGGAAAACAGGTGGCGGTAATGGTCGAACTAAAGGCCAGGTTCGACGAACAGAACAACCTCGAGTGGGTGCGGACCCTGGAGGAACACGGCATCCACGTCGCCTACGGGACGGTCGGGCTGAAAACACACACAAAGACCGCGCTCGTGGTCCGGCAGGAGTCGGAGGGGGTCGAACTGTACTCCCACGTCGGCACCGGCAACTACCACTCCGGGACCGCAAAGGGCTACGTCGACCTGGGGCTGTTGACCGCGGACCGGGACATCGGCCACGACCTGGTGAAGCTGTTCAACTCCTTTACCGGCCCGACCCTCGAAGAGCAGTTCCGGGAGCTGCTGGTCGCGCCCGTGACGATGCGTGACCGGTTTACCGACCTCATCCGCAACGAGGCCGCCCACGCCCGCGACGGCGAACACGCCCGGCTCGTGGTCAAGATCAACAGCCTCGAGGACCCCACGATTATCCGGGAACTGTACGAGGCCGCGATGGCCGGGGTCGACATCGACCTCGTCGTCCGCGATATCTGCCGGCTCCGCCCCGGCATTGAGGGGGTCAGCGAGAGCGTCGACGTCTACAGCATCGTCGGTCGCTTTCTCGAGCACTCCCGGGTGTTCTACTTCGAGAACGGGACGGCCGTCGACGAGGACGGAACCCGGGCCGACGCCGGCCCGCGGTACTATCTCGGGTCGGCCGACTGGATGACCCGGAACCTCGACAGGCGCGTCGAGGCCGTCACACCCGTCGACGACCCTGCACTCCGCGAGCAGTTACGGTTCGTGCTCGACCTGGCGCTGGCGGACAACCGCCGGGTCTGGGAGATGGACTCCGACGGCTCCTACACCCAGCGCACCCCCGGCGACGACCGGGTGGTCGACACCCAGGCCGTGCTGATGGCAGAGGCCGAAGCAGCCGCCGGCAACGAGCGGGTGACACGCGGGATCCCGTGTGCGTTCGACCTGCCGGACAGCGGGCTGAGGCTCGGCGGCGACACCGAGCCGGACGGGTCCGACGAGGGGGCTGTGTCCGCGAGCGGGCCCGTCGCTCCCGGCGCAAACGGCGCCGACGGGGCTGCCGGGGACGACACCGACGGGAACCTGCCGGCGGCGCTGCGTGCCAACCCCGACCGGTGGTACCGCCCCGACAGCGAAACCTACGCGTTCGCGGTTCGCACACCCGACGGCGGCCGTGTTTACCGGAAGACCGCCGGTGCCGCCGCGTCACTGGTCGAGCAGTACTGGGGTTAGGGGTCCGGGGCCGCCTTCTGGAGGGCGTTCTCCGCGATGTTGCCGCCGTAGGCGGCAGCCCGGGACAGCGAGTCCACGACGAGCCTGAGCCCCTGTGCGGTCTCGGGGTCGAGGTCGCGGATCTCGTTGCTGACCTCGCGGGCCTGTCCGTCGACACCGTCGATCCGGGCCCGGGCGGAGGCGGCCAACTCGGTCGCCTCCTCGGGGTCGTCGGTCAGTAGGGCCTCCATCGCCGTTTCCGGGACCGCTGTCGCCTCCTCGAGCAGCGCCCGGAGCGGGGTGCCGGCGGTGTCGGGGACAGCCTCGAGGTCGACCGCGAGGTCGGCGATCTTGGTAGCGTGGTCCGCGATGCGCTCGAGCTGGCGGGCGCTGGACTGGAAGTCGAAGCAGGTGTCCCGGGGAAGACCGACCTCGGTGGCGGCCGTCGGGTTCCGCAGTACGGTCCGGAACACCCGCGAAACCATATACCACAGCCGGTCGACGTCGTCGTCCCGTTCCATCACGTCCTGGGCGAGGTCGGTGTCACCCTCGACGAGCGCCTCGACAGCGTCCTCGAGCATCGTCAGCGAGACCAGTCGCATCCGCGTGATGGCGTTGTGAACCGACAGCTCAGAGGAGTCGAGCAGGTCCCGCAGGACCACCCGTTCGGAGGTTTCCTCGATCACCTCCAGTCCGACGAGCCCCTGGGTAGCCTCCCGGATGACACGGCGCTGGGCGGCCGTGATGCGTGCGGTCTCCAGCCTGATGACGTCGAACCCGCTGACGTACATCGTCATCACGGCGCGTGTGAGCTCGTGTCTGTCCTCTAACCCGGTGATGTCGAGTGTCCCCTCCGTGCGCTCCTCCTCGCGGCGCGGGGAGAGTAAGAGAAGGTCCTCCTCGGAGTGAAACTCCACGACACTCCCGGCCTCGACATCGTTCTCTGTCGCCCAGTCCTTTGGCAGTGAGACGGTGTACGTCGACCCCCCCGTGACCTGGACCTTGCGCGTCTCCATAGCTCCCTATCGTCCCCCCACCGTCAAGAAACTTCGGCATATCTATATACACACCGATATTTACATGTATACTGGCACTCCGTCCGGTAATCCGGCCGGACAGAGGGGTTGAATCCTGGGGAAAACGTAGTTCTATTGACTTAATTCGGCCTCTCGTGAACGGCAAGCGGCCGGAAAAGCAGACTACTGCGGCCGGTCAAGGTGCCGTGAGCCGGTGTGTGCAATATTCTCAAATTCGCATCTATATGTAATACAGAGTCATATATATATGTAATAGCGAGATACTTATCCAGCCCTCTTATTCTACTTGAACGATGACACAGGACACAAACGGTGCGTTTTCCAGACGGCGCTTCCTGACAGGAGTAGGCGCCACAGGGGCAGTTGCACTGGCAGGGTGTACAAGTGATGGCGGCGACGGGACCGAGGGCGGAGACGGCGGGGACGGTGGCGGCTCGGGCAGTGGGTCCGGTGGCGGCTCGGGCAGTGGGTCCGGTGGCGGCTCGGATAGCGACTCCGACGGCGGCTCGGATAGCGACTCCGACAGCGGGTCGATGGAGCTCTCGGGGGACATCCGTGTCTCCGGAAGTAGTACGGTGTTCCCGGTCGCGCAGGCGGTCGGGCGACAGTTCGTGCAAGAGCACCCCGACGTGAACTTCGACCTGAGCAAGGA
>CAZQZE010000204.1:0-4621 GCA_964597715.1 uncultured Halobacteriales archaeon | reverse complement strand
GTAACCCCGCTGTCGAGTGAGTAGCGGCGGCTAACTGCGGTGATTCTCCGCCGGCCGCGCCGCTATCCGCCCGATGGCTACCCGCATGAGCGTGCTGTGACCCGGGTCGGCCGGACTCCGCGTGTGACACCTTGCCTGTTGCCGGGCCGCTGGCGGTGAAACACTGCGGTCCGGTTTATGCACCCCTCAGTACGATTGCCGGTATGGACCCGACCATTTCGAGACGCGAGATACTGACCGGGTGTGCCGCCGCGGCGAGCGCGGGCCTTGCCGGGTGTCTGTCCGGCGAACTCACCGCCTCGGCCGCGGTCACGGAGGAGATTGCGGGCAACGGCATCACGTCGCTCTCCGTCGAGGTGACAAACGGTGACATCACAGTTCGTGACGAACAGCGCGGGTCCGTGGTGGTCGAGGGGGAGAAGCGGGCAGCCAGCGAGGAGGCCCTCCAGGATGTCCGTCTCGAGACCCGGCGGGAGGGCGACACGCTGGTACTCGCCGCCGCCCACGACGACAGCGACGGGTGGGTCCCGTCGCTCGGCACGAACGCCGAGGTAAATCTCGACCTCACCGTCCCGGAGTCGCTGTCGGCGGTGGAGGGCGACACGACAAACGGCGACGTGGACGCCGGACACCTCGACACCGACCTCGACCTCGACACGACCAACGGCGATGTCGATGTCCGGGAGCACCGGGGTGCTGCGAGTGTTGTGACCACGAACGGTGAGGTCTCCCTCCACCTCGAAGCGGGTGCGGATGTCACCGCGGAGAGCACGAACGGCGACATCGAGGTCGGTGTTCCGCCTTCGATAGCCGCGCAGTTCTCGCTGGAGACGACAAACGGGGACGTGCGTGTCGCGGGTATCGACGGGCTGTCGGTCGGCGAGACGGACACCCTCGAGATAGTGACCGGCGACGGAACCCACGAGGTCCAGTGTGAGACGACAAACGGCGATATCACCGTCAGCGACTGACCTGTGTGAACGGTCCCGGTATTCCGGGCGACGGCTGCCGGGTCACCTCGGAGGCGGGTCCGCTGTCGGCTCCTTGCCCCCCGGATTTAATACGCCGTGAACAGAAGCGGTAGCAAATGACATACAGGGACATCTACGACGCGGTGTCAGAGACCTACTGGCCGGAGGGCGCCTGGGAGCGGATGCTCGAGGCCGGTGACCCCGAGTCGTTCAACCTCGCGGAGGAGGCGCTGGGTCGGCACGCCGGCTCCGACGAGACGGGCCTGCGGGTCCGTGACTTCGAGACCGGTGGCGACGAGGCCTACAGTTTCGACGAGCTGAACCGGGCCGCAAACAGGGCGGCGAACTTCTTCGAGGGGCACCTCGACCGGGGGGAGCGGTTCGGGCTACTGCTCCCGCCCCGGCTGGAACTGTACGCCGCACTCTTTGGCGGGGTCAAGAGCCGGCGGGTCTTTCTCCCGCTGGACACGAAGTTCGGGCCGGATGCGCTCTCCTACCGGATGGCTGACGCCGAGGCGACGACGCTGTTCACGACCGCCGACCACCTCGGAAAGCTCGAGCCGGAGGCGATGCCGGCCCTGGAACGTGTCGTTCTCGTCGGCGACGGGAGCGGGTCGGCCGACGGGCTCGAGATGTTACACTACGACGAGGTCGAACGCGAATCCGACAGCTATCAGTCGCTCCGGGTGGCACCCACGGAGACCTACGGGATGGTCTACTCCTCGGGGACGACCGGGCAGCCCTCGCAGCTAACCTCCGAGCACGCGACCGCGGTTGGGATCGAGCCGTTCCTGACCTTTGTCGTCGACCTGCTGCCCGAGGACACCTACTTTGCGGCAGCCTCGCCGGCCTGGTCGTACGGGCTCACAGCCGGGACACTTGCCCCGGGGCTGCGGGGGACGAACATCGGCGCGTACCGTGGCCGCTTCGACAACGAGATGTGGCTCGACACGCTGGAGCGGTGGTCGGTGACGAACGCGATGGTCGCGCCGACGGTGTTCCGACAGCTCCGGGCCAGCGACGTGGACCTCGACGCATACGACGTCGACCTGCGGGTGCTGGTGACCGCCGGCGAGACCTGTGACGGGGACACCGCCGCGTGGGTCGACGACCACTTCGGGACGACCCCGCTCGACGCCTACGGGCTCAGCGAGGGCGGGATGCTCGTCTGTAACTACCCCTTCCCCGACTGGGAGGTCAAACACGGCTCGATGGGCAAGCCGACGCCGGGAAGGGAGGTCAGACTCTGTGACGGGCCGAAGTGCCCGCCGGCGACCGAGGAGAACCCGGCGCCGACCGAGGAGATGGTGTTCATCGACGAACCCGGCGAGGTCGGCGAGGTCTGCGCCTACCAGTCCGGCGGCTCCGGGCCGATGGCGGGGGAGAGCCCGGCGGGCTGGCAGCGGATGGGCGACCTCGCGGAGGTCGACGAGGACGGCTACTGGTGGTATCGCGGCCGCGCCGACAAGGTCATTATCTCGGCGGGCTACCGGATCGGCCCCGGGGAGGTCCAGGAGACGCTCATCGCACACGACGCCGTCGAGGAGGCGGGCGTCATCGGCGTGGACCACGAGACCCGCGGTAACGTCGTCAAGGCGTACGTCACCCTGGCACCGGGCTACGAGGAGTCCCCGGGGCTCCGGGAGGACCTGATCGAGTTCGCAAAGACCGAACTCTCGAAACACGAGTACCCCCGGGAGCTGGAGATACTCGACGAACTTCCAAAGACACCGAGCAACAAGATCAAACTCGGCGAACTCGAGAAGCGTCACAGGCGCGAACACGGCGAGGCCTAACCGCCACGGCCGACACCACGGCGGCGGGTACCGCGTACCCGCGTCGTGGCGCGGTCAGCCCCGTGACCGACCGGGGCCGGCGGTTGGTGGGCCAAGCCTTGCGCCTATCCGTGTGAACGTGTAATGTCGGAGTGCCGTTCGCCCACTGAAGCACGCACTGTCGGGACGGACGGTACCAGAACGAGAAACCAACGGTTGCGACTGTCATCCTGTCGTCTTTCGGCGTTACAGCAGACGGGAGGTACTCAAGCCCCCACCCCCCTCCCGGTGCTGTGTTCGGCCCGGTTTCTGTACCCCCAGAGATGCTTGCTACTCCAACCCACATAGCCCCCGCGCCGGCTCGCTGTTGTCGGCCACCCCGAGGTGCCTGATTCGCGGCGCTCCCGGTTATCCTGGAGCGGACTGTTGATACTGCCGGACAGAAGTACGTGAAGACCGGTGTCGTGCAGTGGCCCGAAATCCTGCAGTTTCGGCCCTCTCCGTCGGACGTGGGGTGCGAAATGTTCTGTCCGACAGTATGAGACGCCTGTGACCCGGACGGACACACCGCGGCTGTGAGGCTGTGGGCGATTCGTGACCGACAGGGGCACGCGTGGCACCGCCGACCTGGGTCGGACTCGACCGCCGTGCCACGGTTCCCGGCGTGGCCGGCGCGGAGGGGACCCACCCCGGTGCCCTCACCCCTGAAGCTCGAACTCGTGGAGTGGCCACTCCTCCTCGTAGGAGAGGTGCATCTCGGGGTCGACCCCCACCTCGGCGGGGTCACGCACCCGCAGTCGCACGCCCGACCCGATCTCGACGTCCTCGAGTGTCGCGGTCACCCGGCCCGTCAGCCGGGCCCCCGAGTCGAGTTCGACGACCGCGACCGTCACCGGCGCGAGGTCGGCAAACGGCGAGGGCGGCTGGTAGACGGCGGTGTAACTGGCGACCGCCCCCGTGTGTGGTTGCTCCTCGACCCCGACCGCCCGGCTCCCGCAGTTATAGCAGGCCGGCCGCGGCGGCACCAGGCGCGTCCCGCAGTCGGTACACCGGCCCGCGAGCAGTCGCCCCTCCGCGAGCGCGTCGAAGAACCCCGGCAGCGTGAACGCCGAGTCACCGGTAATCTCCTCGGGCGCGAGCGGCCCCTCGGGTTCCCGGCTCATCAGTGGGCCCCCCGGAGGACGTGTACGGCGGTGTGGGCGTCGGCGAGTCCACCCTCGTTGACCAGCAACACGGTGTCGGTATCGGGCACCTGCCGGTCGCCGGCCCGGCCGGTCAGTTGCTCGTAGCCCTCCACCGCCTGGAACAGGCCCGTCGCGCCGATAGGGTGGCCACGGGCCTTCAGCCCGCCGCTGGTGTTGACCCGGACGTCGGTCCAGCCGGCTGACCGCTCGGCGGGGTCGTGGACCGTCTCCACACCCGTTCCCTCGGGCGCGAACCCGACCGCCTCCGCGAGCAGCGCCTCACAGACGGTGAAGGCGTCGTGGACCTCCGCGACGTCCACGTCGGCTGGCTCGACGCCCGCCTCCTCGTAGGCCCGGCCCGCGGCCACGTCTGCCCCCTCGACATAGGTGAGGTCACGCTCGGCGACAGCCAGCGTGTTTGCCGCGGTCCCGACCCCCGCAACCTCGACGGGTTCGGTGCCGAGGTCGCTCACGGTCCCGGGCGCCGCGACGAGGACCGCGGCGGCGCCGTCACTGACGGGGGCACAGTCGTACAGCTTCAGCGGCGGGGCCACCGGGTCCGACTCAAGCACCGTCTCGACGTCGACCTCGTGGTCGAACATCGCCCGCGGGTTGGCGGCGGCATTGTGGTGGTTTTTGACCGCGATGCGCGCCAGGTCTGCCTCGGTCGCCTCGGTCTCGTGGAGATAGC
>CAZQZE010000203.1:261-4634 GCA_964597715.1 uncultured Halobacteriales archaeon | reverse complement strand
GGGCGACGGTGACGACACACCCCCGGGCGACGGTGACGACACACCCCCGGGCGACGGTGACGACACACCGACAGATGGCGGTGACGACACACCCCCGGACGACGGTGACGTGGAGCCTCCGGGGATCGAGATAGCGCGCTCGGTCGTCCCCGGTGGTCAACTGGCTGACGTGACTGTCACGTCGGCTTCGGCCAACCGCCCAGTCTCACTCGGGGTGAACCTCTCGACCGCCGAGCAAGACATCGTCGTCGAGACGCTGAACCTGACGTTCGCGTCCGACCGTGTCAACGTGAGCGTGGCAGCCGCGGCGACGGACACGCCCCGGAGCGACGCGCCCGGACTCGACCGGGGGACCCCCGTCGGCTACGTCGACGTCGAGGTCGACAACACGACCGACACCGACGTCTCCGAGGGCACGCTCACCTTCCGGGTCTCGTCAGACCGCCTCGACGAGGTCGGCGTGGCCCCCGAGGACGTCGTGATGTACCGTTACGCGAATGAGACATACACCTTCATCGAGACGAGATATCGCGGAAACAACAGGTTCCAGGCGACGACACCGGGCTTTTCGACGTTCGCCGTTGGAACACGTGTCGCGGACCTGGGCGTCAGTAGCGCGACGCTGAACGAGACCACAGTCACCGCCGGTGAGACGGTCGACGTGTCGGTCACAGTCGACAACGTCGGGTCCGCCGGCGGAACGACGACAGTCGAGGTCACCTCGGCGGGCGAGGTGGTCGGGACAGCCGACGTGACGGTCCCGGCGGACGAGTCCACGACGACGACGGTTCCGGTCACGCTCGACGAACCAGGCGACTACGAGATCGCGGTCGACGGTGTCTCCGCCGGCACGATTACTGCCCAGCAGGCAGGGGCGGTGGCGCCGACAGAAACGCCACCATCGGGAGACGGGTCACCGACGGTGACGTCACCGTCTGGCTTCCTCCCACTCGTCCTGGTCATCATCATCGTCACCATCATTATCGTGGCTGCAGGGGCCATCTGGGACTTCCGGCGGTCCGACTGAACCCCGGAACCCCGCCTCAGGCCTCGTGTAGCGCCGACGTGACGCGCATTCGGCCCAGATACACGCTCGCCGCGAGCGCGCCCACAGCGCTCACGAGAACGGCTAGCAGAAACCCAACAGCGAGGATCTCTGCCGATATCGAGACGACACCTTCGAAGCCCGTGACAGCCGCGACGACGGCATTCACCCCATAGATGGCCGGGACGGCGAGCGTCACGCCGAGGGCGCCTCCGAGGAGCCCGACTACGAGCGTGTGCGCGGCCACCACACCGAGCAGCGACCCCCGAGAGAGCCCGACGGCTTTCAGCGCGCCGAACTGGCGGCGACGGCGAACGACGAAGGATAGCTGGAGATTCACGAGCAACAGAACCCCGGCGACGACTGCGAGCAACACCAGACTGGCGCCGCTGACGATGACGAGCGCCTGGTCCTGGAGGGTGGCCCGGAGCTGCTCACGGTTGGTGCGCACGGTGTACTCGGGATATTCGGCTTCGAGGCGCTCCTGAACGGCGGTCCGAGCGACCCCGTCGCGAACGTCAACCGTGATGAGCGTCGCGCGGTCGCTGGCGGTCGTTCCGACGGCCTCCTGGAGTTCACTCAGGTGGAGCGTGACGGTCGGGGAGCCGACGAACCGCGAGTAGGTCGGCGAGATGCCGACGACGCGAAACTCCTGGTTTCGGGCCGCGGCGAGCGTGCCGCCGACGTGGACCGTCTCGTTGACCGAGACATCGAGCAGTGCGGCCGCCCGCTCGTCGAGGACGGCCTCCCCCGTCATCGGTCCCGTGTACGTGCCGTTGGCGTAGTGGACATCGCGGTACTGGAACGGACGGCCCTCGGTGACCGTGACCGACGGGCCGCGTGCGGGCGCTCCGGCCGCGATGACCGTGTTGAACGACGACGTGTTGGGGCTCGCGTACACCGTCTGGAACGCCATCGGGACAGCCGTCGTTACGTCATCGCGTCGCCCGATGCCGGCCGCCACCTCGTGTGCGTCGACCAGGCTACCTTCGAAGCCGCCGACGGAGCCAGGGCGGAGTTCGACCGGGCCACCGGTGACCCAGAGGTCACGGCCGGATTGGTCAAATTTTTGTTGACCGGTCTCGAGAACGCCGACCCCCACACTCGCGAGCAGGACTGACGCGAGCACCGCGAGCGCGACCCCGCAAACCGCGAGCACGGTCCGCAGCCGCTCGTGGCGTACCTGTGCCAGCGCGACCCCGGCGGCTCCCCGAAGCCGAGCGAGCCGGCTCATCGCGACAGCACCTCCCGGACGGTCGTTCGGCGGCTCAACACGACCGGGTAGACCGCTCCGAGCGCGCCGATGACGAGTGAGACGACGACCGCGTATCCAACCAGGACGGGGTCGAACCGGGCGACGACTCCGGCTCCGAGCGTTGCCGACCCCAGCGCGTTGACGCCGAGCACCCCGAGCCAGCCGAGACCGATACCGGTCAGGCCGCCAAGCGCCGCGACGACGAGCGTCTCGACGGCCACGAGGATGCTCCGTGTCCGCCGGCCGACCCCGACCGCGGCCATCGTCCCAAGGTGTTGCCGCCCCGCACTCACCTCGAGTCCCATCAGCGTCGTCACGAGGAGGACGCCGACGACGACCGCCGACACCAGCGCGGCCACGGCCACCGCAAGCGGGAGGTTCGACCCCGTCACCTGCTGGGCAGCCAGCCCGCTCCGGGTCACGACCGTCGTCCTCGGGTAGACCCCGGCCAGCTCGTCTCTAACCCCCTGGTCGGTGGTGCTGACGAGTATCTGGTCGGCCTGGTCGCCCGCCGTCGCCCCACCGAGCGCTTGCAGTTCGCTCAGGTGGACGAGTGCGACCGGCGTCGACCCCATCCCGGTCGACACGTCGCCCTGGCTGACGTTGACGACAGTCATCGTCCGGTTCGCGCCGGACCGGTCGACTGCGAGACCTGTCCCAGTCGACGCGTTTGTTACCGTCGCGGCCGCCTCGCTCAGGACGACGTCGCCCGTCCACGGTCCGTCGTAGCTCCCGTTCGCGTAGTGAGGGTCCCCCGGCGTGAGTGCGCCCGCGGACAGACCGAGTACGTCTCCGTCCGCCGACGCGACCACGCCGGCGACAAGCAGGTAGGTCCGCTCGCCCGTCGTCACGTCCCGAACGGGCACCAGTTCGAGGAGGACGGGCGTCGCGTAGTCGACCCGGCTGTCCGTGCGGATCTCCCTGGCTGTGGGATGGACGTCCCCGAGCGCGACTCCCTCCGTCGAGACGGCGACCGACCGGACGTCCGACCCCTCCGGAACCACCCAGTAGTCCACGCCCTCACTCTCGACGACGGACTGAGAGGCCAGCCCGAGCGAGACGCCGGTGACGGCCACCATCAGTCCCACGGCGAGCCCCACCCCAAGAACCGTCAGCACGACCCGCTGGGGGGCGATCCGGGCCCGGCCGACCACCCGCCGAACGCCGAGGCCGAGCACCCCGAGAGCACGCCCGAACACTACTGCCCCCCGTCGACCGTCCCGTCACGCAGCCTCACGACCCGGTCGCAGACGTCCAGAGCCTGTCGGTCGTGCGAGGCGATGACGACGGCCCGCCCGTCGGAGACGTCGGCCAGCGTCGACAGCACCCGCTTGCCGGTGGCGCGGTCGAGTTCGCCCGTGGGCTCGTCGGCGACGACCAGGTCCGGGTCCGTCGCCAGCGCCCGCGCGATTGCGACCCGCTGCTGTTCGCCCCCGGAGAGCTGGCCCGGCTTGTGTGCGGTCCGGTCCCCGAGGTCGACCTCCGCGAGCCGAGCCTCGGCCCGCTCGCGGCGCGTCGACCGGCCGACGCCCCGTTCGAGGAGCGGGAGGGCGACGTTAGCGCGCGCTGACAGCGCGGGCAACAGATGAAAACGCTGGAAGACGATCCCAACGTGGTCCAGCCGCAGCCTGGCCCGCCCGCGTTCGCTCAGCGCGCCGGTCTCCTCGCCCGCGAGCCGAACCGTTCCCGAGGTCGGCACGTCAAGCGCCGCGAGCAGGTGCAACAGCGTCGACTTGCCGCTGCCGCTCGGACCGGCGACTCCGACCAGTTCGCCACGGCCGACCGACAGCGAGACGTCGTCAACCGCTCGGACCTCCGGCGCCTCCGACCCGAGGAGCCCGCTCTGGCCGCGGCTGAACTCCCGCACGACCTCGCTGGCAGTGACGACGGCGTCCTCTGCCTCAGTCGGTGGCTCTCCGTGGGTCGACGTCATGATAACGGGGACGGTGATATCAGTTTGACCCGGACGCGCGAGCTATCTTAACCCATCGGTTGGAGGGAGAGAGCCAGTCGGTCGGAGTGAATTACCGGGCCGTGTTGCCGCTCACACCCACCCCTGAAGGGGTGGGCTCC
>CAZQZE010000203.1:0-251 GCA_964597715.1 uncultured Halobacteriales archaeon | reverse complement strand
TTCTCTGCACCGGAGCACAGGTTTACTGAGACTAGAGGGCAAAATCAGCCTCCGAGAAACGTGTTCAGTTCACCAATACTGGCGGAAATCCGGTCGGGACCGCTGCCGCCGCTGTCTACGTGTCCGCTAGTACTAATGAACGTGATGTGACGTTACGAAAGGCGACAGCGGTGACCGGACTGACGAAAGAGACGATCTGGCGACAAGCATCAAAACTTCGAAACAGTGGTTGAAGATGAATTAGTCGTCGT
>CAZQZE010000202.1:0-4641 GCA_964597715.1 uncultured Halobacteriales archaeon | reverse complement strand
CCGGACGCCGCGACCTGCAGGTCGTCGCCGTCGGCGAGGACACCGAGGACCTCCGGGAAATTGCCCGGTCGCTGTCGGAGCTGGATATCCAGATCGAGGACGAGGAACTCGTCCAGACCGAGATACGGAGCCCCTACGGGCCGTTCGCGCCGGAGGAGGACCCACAGCAGTCGGAGCCGACTGACCTCGTCACCCTTCCCGACGGCACCGATGTCGTCGAGGTGGCGGTCTCGGCGGACGCGCCGGTCGTCGGCAAGTCGGTCGTGGAGATCAAAGCCCAGGAACTCGTCGCAGAGGACACGCTGCTGGTGTCGATGGAGCGGGACGGCGAACTCCTCCAGCCGGCCGGCGATACCGTCGTCGAGGCCGGCGACGTCGTCACCCTGCTCCCCCGACAGACGGCTCGCGAGGACGTCTTTACCGCGTTTCTCGGCGAACGTGAACCGGAGTGACCCGCCGGTAGCCCGCACAGCGACCCCGAGACCAGCACCGGGGACGACCGTCGCTCAGGTCGACTGTCCTCCCCTGTCGCCGCGCGTCCAGCTTAGCCAAATAATGTGTCTCCGTTTTTTGCCAAGTCAAATACAATGCTACTCTGAGTTGGCGAAACAAACAAGTCGGTCGAACAACTACGATACGATAGGATGTCTAGTGACGGTCTTGAGCGAAGTCTCGGTCTGTATCCGACGCTGATGATTAGTATCGGTGCGATGGTCGGAAGTGGGATCTTTGTCCTCCCGGCTATCGGGTTCGTCGAAGCAGGGCCGAGCGTGATAGTCGCGTACCTCCTGGCCGCGCTCGTGGTGCTCCCGGCAGCCCTGTCGAAGGCCGAACTCGGGACGGCAATGCCGGAATCCGGCGGCGACTACCTCTATATCGAGCGTGCGCTGGGGCCCCTGGCGGGGACGGTTGCCGGCATCGGCGCCTGGTTTTCGCTCACGTTCAAGAGTGCGTTCGCGCTCGTCGGCCTCGGCGCGTATCTGTTGTTACTCACGCCGCTCGGGGCGACACAGATAACACTGGTCGGGCTTGGCCTTGCTGTGTTGATTGTCGCGCTCAACATCTCCGGAACGGAACTCACAGGCGAAGCACAGGCAGTTGTGGTGACGATAGTGCTTGTCGGCCTGTTTGCGTACGTCGCGAACACCGCGTGGCTTGCCGCTACGGGCGCTGAGACTGCTGACCCGTCCCGGCTGTCCGGTATTGCCGACTCCGAGCCGGGGGTTGTTTTCACGGCTGCTGCACTGGTCTTTGTCTCGTATGCCGGCGTAACCAAGATTGCGAGTGTGGCCGAGGAGATAAAACACCCGGACAAGAACCTCCCGCGAGGGATCCTCGGGTCGCTCGGTATCATGGCTGTTGTCTACCTCGGCGTGATTGGTTCGATTGTGGTTCTTAACGCCCCGGCGGTGTTGGCGACAGGTGGCGCCCACGGGGCTTCGTTGACCCCGATGGCTGACGGTGCTAACGCGCTGTTTGGCGGGTTCGGCGTCCCTATCGTCTCGACACTCGCTATCATTGCACTGATTAGCATGGCAAACGCCGGGGTTCTCTCCTCCTCGCGGTTTCCCTTAGCCATGAGCCGCGATGACCTGCTACCTGACTCGTTGGGGGTGATAGACTCGCGCTTCAAGACGCCGCGAAACTCGATTCTGCTGACCGGCTCGGTGTTGCTCCTCCTCGTCGCGTTCGTGCCGGTGATCACGCTGGCGGAGATGGCAAGTGCGTTTATTATCTTCGTCCTGTCGGTCATCAATCTCGCGCTGATCGCGTTCCGGGAGGCCGATATCGACACCTACGACCCGGCGTTCCGGACACCCGGATATCCGGTCATCCAGGTCGTCGGGACAGTCGCCGGATTCGGTATGATCCTGCGGCTGGGGCTGTTGCCAATTCTGGGGGCAGCCGGAATCACGGTGGGTGGTGCAGCTATCTATCTCCTGTACGGCCGCAGGCGGACTGACAGCACTAGCGCCCTCGGAGTCATCCTCAGCCGGCGTCGTGAGGGGGAGGACCCACAGGACGTTGTCCCCGCCGAGAGCGACTAACCGTCTCCGGTGCCGGCGGCGGCACGAGCGGCCGCGTAAACCCGGCCGACCCTACACCGCCCGCCATCCACACTGTCCTCCAAATCCAGCACCCGCTGAGTTACTCTCTCAAAACAATGAACCGTCCATATCTTTGCGATACAAATAATATGCTGAGTATATTGGTGTGTAGTAACGATGCCAGGCGGTAGCCTCGAACGGAGCCTCGGTCTCTACTCCACGATGATGATAAGCATGGGTGCGATGATTGGCAGCGGGATCTTCGTGCTGCCGGCGCTCGGATTCAAGAAGGCCGGGCCGGCGGTGGTCCTCGCCTACGTGTTGGCCGCACTGGTCGTTCTCCCGGCGGCCCTCGGGAAAGCGGAGATGGCGACCGCGATGCCCGAATCCGGCGGGACCTACCTCTACATCGACCGCGCGCTCGGGCCGATGATGGGCACGGTTGCGGGCATCGGCGCCTGGTTTTCCCTCGTATTCAAGAGTTCCTTTGCCCTCGTCGGGTTAGGAGCGTATTTGCTACTGTTTGCACCCATCTCACAGGAGGCGATCACGTTCGTCGCGCTCGGGCTCGGCGCGCTGGTCGTGATACTCAACATCTCCGGGACGAAACTCAGCGGGAAGGTCCAAGCGGTTATTGTCTCGCTGGTCGTCCTGGGGCTGGTCGCGTACACGGTCAACAGCGGGTTCGTCATCGACGCCGGCCGCTTTACCCCGTTCAACACGAAGGGCGCCGGCGGCGTCGTCACTGCCGCCGCGTTCGTGTTCGTCTCCTACGCGGGTGTGACAAAGATTGCGAGTATCGCCGAGGAGGTCAAAAACCCCGGCAAGAACCTGCCACGGGCGATCCTCGGGTCGCTGGCCGTGATGACCGCGATCTTCATCGCGGTCGTCGCGGCTGTCGTCGGGCTCAGCGACCCGAAGACGCTCAAAGCCGGCGGCCCGGGTGACACCGCCTCACTCACGCCGATGGCCGACGGGGCGGAGCTACTGTTCGGCGGGTTCGGTGTGCTCATCATCTCCGTCATCGCGGTCGTTGCACTCACCAGCATGGCAAACGCCGGCGTGCTCTCCTCGTCGCGATTCCCGCTTGCGATGAGCCGTGACAGCCTGCTCCCCTCCGATCTGCGGACTGTGGATAGCCGGTTCAAGACGCCGCGAAACTCGATTCTCCTGACCGGCTCGGTGTTGCTCCTGCTCATCGCCTTTGTCCCCGTCGTGGACCTCGCGAAGCTTGCCAGCGCGTTCAAGATTGTCGTGTTCTCGCTCATCAACCTCGCACTGGTTGCGTTTCGCGAGGCAGACATGGACTCGTACCAGCCGGAGTTCACCGCCCCGGGCTACCCGTACGTCCAGGTGTTCGGCACCATCGGCGGGATCGTGTTGCTGACGCAGATGGGGGCGCTCCCGATCCTCGGTGCGCTCGGGATCACCGTCGGCGGCCTCCTGATCTACTTCCTCTACGGCCGGCAGCGGACCGACAGAACCGGCGCGGTCGGGACCCTTCTGGACCGCCGCCGCGGCGACGGCGACGAGACGGGTGAGGTCACCCCGGTGAAAACTGACTGAGACAGCACATACCACGGCGCCTGGCTGGACAGTAACGGCCTGCCGACGGACACACCGCGAGGCGCGCACCCGGTCGCGGTGCCGGCGGTGCTGGTGACGAACCGCTGCCTGTCTATCCCCGACCGCCGGTGTCGCCGGCCCTACGACTCCTCGTCGGGGACGTGCGACTCGTAATCCCGCCGGACCACGATCACGGGGTCGCCGGTCTGGTTGGCGATCCGGTCCGGGAGCGTGCCGAAGATGCGGTCACCCAGGTGTGACTCGGCCTCGTACATCACCACGGCGTCGTACTCCCCGGCAACCCTGATGATCTCCGTGTCGTGTTCCTCGCCCTCGACGAGTCGGGTGTCGACCGTCCCGGCGTCGAAGCCTGCTTCCAGCAGCCCATCGCGGGTGTTCTCAACAATCTCCTCGCCCTCCCTGCGCGCCTCCTCGCCCTCGACGACGTGAAATAGCGTTATCTCGCTTGTCGAGTCCTCACAGAGGATGTCGACAAAGTCCGGCAGACGCTCGAACTCGGGGACGTCCGGGACCGGGACGAGGATCCGCTCGATACCCTCGGTCAGCGCGGGATTCAACTCCGCGCTACACTCCTGCTCTCTCATCACGGTGTCGATGGCGCTGGCCCGGTCTTTCCCGAACACCAACCGCGTCTCGACGGACGCACCGGTCTCAGTGAACTGGGCCGCCAGTTCGTCGAGTGTCGCCTGTGCCTCGGACTCGAACTGGTCTCTGGCCGCCTCTGTCGGCGTCTGCTCCGGCACCGCGTAGTGCCCCATGAGGACGACATCGAGCGACGACAGGTCTTCGACCAGCACCGACGACAGCGGCTCGGGGTCAGGCAGTTCGAACGGTACAAGCACTCTACTGTCCATACACGACAGTATGTGGCGTCGGAGTGAAAACGCCACCGGTCGCTGGGGCTCTGCCCGGCGATACAGGCGGACGGATGAGTCAGGCGCCGTGAACACGGATAGGGGCACGGCGTGGCTACTGCGCACACACAGTCGCCTACGCCCGGCTGCTG
>CAZQZE010000201.1:0-4650 GCA_964597715.1 uncultured Halobacteriales archaeon | reverse complement strand
TCAACCCCAGGGTGAGACGTCGGAACTCTCCGGTCGAAGCCGGTTTCGCGGGCTCTCACCGCTGTCGAGCCCAGTTGTCCTACAACCGAGGACAGTTCGAATGCTGCCAGTATTTCCACCGAATGACAAAACCGCGGCTCAACCACAACCACCACGGTAGCAATCAGCCCCTTGATGACCGACCGCCACCCGAAACACTCAGACAGCGAGGTTCAATCTAGCGACGCCGTGAATATAAGGATATTTGACAAGAGGCTGCGGGTTGGGTAGGCATGACACAACACTGGCTTGCGTATACGGGGAAGCTACTCGAACCACCGACCGCCTCACTCCGAGTCGACGCGACGCCGTCGTGAAAGTAAAGGTAAAGTGTCTTACTCACAAACGATCGTGTAAAGTGTCAGATGATTTTGAAGCGCGGCTCGTCGACGCCCGCGGTCGCAACGTCGACAGTGGCTACCTCGGCTACCAGTACCTGCCGTCCGAAGTGTGGGACGGCAACATCCGCCGTGACACGCGGGAAATCTACCGCAACAACTTCAATCTCGGCGAGCCGCTCAATAATCAAATACAGACTGCCATCCGGAAGAAATTGGGGAAGTTCGACATCGATACCCACTGGGACGATAACCAGCAGTTCACCAACGACGGTACTCGTCGAATAGTGGTCAACGAGCGGCGCATAGCCCCCGAGGTGAAGAGTCTCGATATCGTCCTCTACGGGGCTGTTGAGGACGACGACGACCGGTTGTGGTTCGGTACCCGATATCTCCCGGTCGCCTTCGACCGCCCGGACCGCAACGCCGAGTTTGAACTCACGTACGCCGCCGACACTCAAGATATCGTTCTCAACCGCTGCCGGATCGACTGGTGGGAGTTTTATCAGGCCGGGGTCACCGTCTGGCGGACCGTCTCGCAGGACGACCCGCGCCAGCAGTCACTCGGCGTCCAAGTCCATCTGAACGAGGCCACCGACCGTGGGGTCGTCTCTATTGGCGTCGACGAGTCGGTCCCGGTTGACTATCAGGCGATGGCCGAGAGCGACCGAGCGCTCGGCCCGAACGGTCTCCACGACGTCTGGGCACAGGCGATCAACTCGCGCGAGATGCCATACATGTACAATAGATTCGAAGAGATTCTCTCGGCTGAATCCGGCTGGGACGCCGGCGAGTACGACACCTGGCCGTTCCCTATCGGGCCGACATTCATCGACGCCGTCGAGAACAACGCCGTCCCCGGGGACGTGTTCAACTTCCAGACCAAACCGCTCAATTTTGACGAACTCCCGACCGCCGAGGCCGAACTCGCGCTGACGGGCTTTGGGCTGCTGGCCAGCACAGCAGCCGCGGCCGCCGCCGCCCCGGCGCTGGCCCCCGTCGTGACCGCGCTCACTCTCTACTACACCGGACTCGACATCGCTGCTGAACTCTTCGACAGCGACGTCGACCCGAGGGACATCACCGGCAACGACCAGACCCCGCTCCAGATACTCGACCCCAACACCCACGACCGCGTACTTAATGGCTGGAATCCCAGCGATGGCGAGTCGTGGCTCTACGTCCACCGAGTCCCGATCGAGGTCGACCCCGACCCGGACCGGTCGTACGACTCCGCTGTGACCGGCCTCTGGAGCCGTGGCGACCTCGGCCCCGGCGGCATGGAGGAGCCGTTCGACTTTCGGACGGTCGCATCGCCACTCGACGTGGAGGACGGACAATCATGAGTGACGAGGAGTCTGGTCGCACCACTCGGCGGGACTTCCTCCGGGGGCAGGCTGCCGCCGCCGGACTCGCGGCCTCGGTGGCAGGGTGTAACTTTGACGGCTGGGGTGGGGACGAGGATGAGGATAATAAAAGCGACGTCCCCCCAGAGCGGCGGATCGCCGGACAAGTCCTTGACACGACCGAGACGCCTGTTCCAGAGGCGACCGTCGCTGCTCTAGGGACGGTCAAAGACGCCGACTCATCCAGAGACCCGTCGCCACGCGACAGCCGCGTCTTGGGGACGGCCGAGTCCGACACAGAGGGGTTGTTCAAACTCACCTTCGATGCGCTCGGCCCCGACGAATCCGTCGTCTCGGTTGCCAAGCCCAATGACGTGGTACTCGTGGCGCAGTTCGTGCCCGAAAGACCCACTCCCGCGGCTCCGAAGTCGCCGCCCGATACGAGTCACCGTCCCTGGTTCGGCGCTTACGCGCTCCCGGTCGGCGACGTCCGCCGCGGGGTCAACGTTCGGCTCACTCTGGACAAGCAACTCCTCTACAACGGCTGGGACGCTGCCCCGGAGAAGGCAGACCTGACAGTTTGGCGAACGATTCGCGATAATCCTCGTCACCAGCGGATTTCGGTTGAACTCCGTGGGAACGCCGTCTTCAATCGGGGTAAAAGCTATACCTCCCGGGCAGCAGTTTCCCGCGGCCAGCTCTCCGTCGACGTGCCGGAGGCGGTGAATGTCGACCACCCCAACGACCGTCGCTTTCGTCCGCTGTTAGCTACGCCGGAACTGTTCGGAAATACCGACAACTACGCCGGCTCCCCGGTCATCGACCCCGACAGCCGCAAGTGGTGGGAGATGGACCGGTATCAGCCGACACTCAGCTCTTGGGAGAATACGGACGAGTCCCTCGCGGCTACGTTTCAGACCGGGGTTAGCGAGCCGCTGTTCGCCCCGCTGGCGGCGCTGTTCGGCCGTGACGGGTTCACCCCGTTTACCACGGCCGACCGCCGCGAGTACGCGCCGGATGGGGACTCAGGCTCGTTCAGCGACGAAATGACCGGATTGCTCACTAATCTTCTCGGGGAGACGCCGGGCAGTGTCGGGACTGCCGTCTCGACCGCGTCTTTCCTCTATCAACTGGGGAGCTACGCGGGCTCGAAGCTAGACGTGCCCGCCGATTCCGACGACCCGAACGTAATCGGTAACGGCTGGACACCTGATGACGCCGGCCGTAACCACTACGACACGCTGTCGGTTTCGTGGCTCAACGGCGGAAATGCCAACTGGCCGCCCGCAGTGGTCCACGATGTCGATATGACGGTCTCGGTCGCGGACAACAACCGTCGCCCAGTCACCGTATCGGGGGCGTGGGAGGCCGGCCTCGAAAGTGAGGGGGCGCGGTTCGAGCATGGCCTTCTCGTCGCCTTCGACCGTGTCTCGCCGCTTGCGGGGCCGAGGGCCGAACAGGAGGACACCGAGACACCGACACCGACGCCCACGCCGGCAGCAAAGGGCGTTACCGGACGGTGGCCACAGCCCTTCGCAGGCGCCCGCAACACCGGATACCTCGGTGTGAAGGGACCGACCGAGGGTGTCGAAAGAGACTGGACGTTCAACGCCAGCGAGGAGTATGACGGGCTGTTTGGGACTCACTACGCGCCGGTCACCGACGGTGACCTACTCTACGTCGCCACGGAATTGGGACCACTATTTGCGTTACGTCCCGATGGCTCGGTCGAGTGGGCGTTCACCGAGCCCAGGCCCAGGGATAGCAACGGGCTGGAACCGTCCGGCGTTGCCGTTGGCGACGACCACGTCTACATGACGATGCGAGAGACGATCTCCCCGGCGACCGAGGGGTCCAGGCCGGCGGTGTACGCGGTCTCTCGTGCGGACGGCTCGCTCGAGGAGGGCTGGACATACAGCTTCCCGGACAACGCGTTCGGTGGCCGTTACAGCCGTGTGGCGATGCCGACGGTCGTGAACGGCACGGTGTACGTCTTCGGCATCGATACCGGAGCTGACGAGGTGGGGACCAGTCCGCTCGTCGCGCTCGACGCCGAAACCGGGGACGTGACCTGGCGGACGGAAGTCACCGGCGTCTGGGAGAATCAGTCCGGATATCCACCTGCGGTGACCGACACGGCGGTCTACCTCAACACGCGCGACCGATTCCACGCATACGACGCTGAAAGTGGCGACCTGCTGTGGGAGTCCGACGACAGCGGCGTGTCTGATTTCTCGCTGGTAGCCGTCGCGGGAGAGACGGCGCTGTGTACCGGCTTGCTCCCCGACGGCGAGAGGGAAGACGCACTGGTGGGATACGATGTCTCGTCGGTCGCGTCCGGGACGGTCCGCCGGGCCTGGACGGTCTTTGAGGATACCTTCGAAGTTGAGCCGGTCAACCCGACGGTTGACCCGACGACGAACACCGCATACGTGACAAATCCCGGACCACGCAGCCCGGACGAACTCTACCCCGTCGACACTGAGACGGGGGAGGCCGGGGAGCCGTTCGTCGACGAATCGGTGGACGCCGGTGAAACCTCGTTACTATTCCCTGCGGTGACCGACGACGTGGTCTACGTTTCGGACACGTACGGTACGCTCGTTGGATTCGACCGGGAGTCCGGCGAGCGACGGCTGAAACTGGAACACAACGGGGCGGTTGGGGTCACCGTTACCGGCAGCCGGGTCTTTGTTGGTGACGAGGAACTGACCGCGTGGAGCGGGACAGAGAGCCCAGCAGGCGACTGACGGGAGTCTGTGAGTGAGCGCTCGCGGCCGGTTCGGTGCACAGGGTGAGGCAGAACGCCTGAACGGTGCGCTCCTCGAAAGCGCGGCGTGTGTCGACCGCGTCGTCTCTGTCAACGGCCCGCCGCAACTACACGTTCGCGAACTGGTCGACGTCTTGCAGGTGGGTCCCGGCGGCGG
>CAZQZE010000200.1:0-4651 GCA_964597715.1 uncultured Halobacteriales archaeon | reverse complement strand
TCACTGAGTTCCGATGTCACGACGAGGTTGTCTGTACTCATACTACGTCTGTCGGTGGCAGCCCGCTAAAAAGTTGGTAACTGTCTGTGCCCCCGGTTCAGAGGTGACCGGGCTGGCGTAATACATAATCCCGTGCCGCGAGAAGCGTCTGCCATGGTGCGCGTGGACATCAACTGTGACATGGGGGAGAGTTTCGGCAACTACACCATCGGAAACGACCCCGCGGTGATGCCGTACATCACCTCGGCAAACATCGCGGGCGGATTTCACGCTGGTGACCCCCATGTGATGCGAGAGACCGTCGCAACCGCCGCCGAGCACGGTGTCGGGGTCGGTATCCACCCTGGGCTGCCGGATATGGTCGGATTCGGGCGCCGGAGCATGGACGCGACCCCCGAGGAGGTGCGGGACTACGTGGTATACCAGCTGGGTGCGCTAAAGGCGTTTGCCGACCAACACGGCGTCACGTTCCAGCACGTCAAACCACACGGGGCGATGTACTCGATGCTCTCGGAGAGTCCTGCCCACGCCCGGGCAGTGATGGAAGGCATCCTCGAGGTGGACAGTGACCTGGTCTACCTGGCGACCGACAGCAACATCTACGAGGTCGCAACGGAGTTCGACGACCTGCGGGCGGTGTTCGAGGGGTACGTCGACCTGGAGTACCGGGCCGACCGCAGCCTCGTCGTCGAACGGGACAAGGCGCGCCGTGACCCGGAGCTGGTCGCCGAGCGGTTCGTCCAGATTGCGACCGAGGGCCGGGTCGAGGCCGCGAACGGGGAGATGGTCGACATCCCCGCAGAGAGCATCTGTATCCACGGGGACGGGCCGAACCCAGTGGAGTTACTCGAGGCGATACACACCGCGGCCGACGAACACGGTATCGAACTCGCCGCGCTCGACGAGGTCGCGTGACTACGGGGCCGCCTCGAGCGCATCCCGCATAGTGATTGTTGTACCGATGTCCCGGCAAGTGCCCGCATCGGGGTCGGCAAGCGCCGGGAACAGCCGACAAGAATCACTATGAGGCCGTCGACCGCCTCCTAGAGTTGCTCGCGAGAGAGAGTCGACGGCGGCTGGAGCCCCGTTCACCGATAGGTATATGCTGCTCTCAGCGGATTACACAGTCGTCATGTCTGGTTCCGGTATCGAGCGGCAATCGCTGTCGACGCCGCGATACGAGTACGGGGGGGACGACCACGTATTCGTCGAGTTGTCGGAGTCGATGAGCTTCACCGCGAACTTCAAAGCACAGGCGATCACAAAGGAGGTACGGGCCCGGGAGATCCCGGGTATCATCGAGGTGGCCCCGTCGAACGCCTCGTATCTGTTGCACTTCGACCCGGGGGTGGTCCATCCGGACACGCTCATCGACCGGTTGCGCGATATCGAGGAGGAGGTCGACCTCACCGCGTACACGTGGGAGGCACGGGTGCTCGATATCCCCGTCCTCTACGACGACCCCTGGACACGCGAGACGCTGCTGCAGTTCCGGGACCGGCACCAGGACCCCGACGCGACCGACCTGGAGTACTCCGCCCGGATCAACGGGTTCAGCGGCCCCGAGGAGTTCGTCGAGGCCCACGCCGGTGCCCCCCACATGGTGACGATGGTCGGGTTCGTGCCCGGACTGCCCTGGACGTTCCAGATGGTCCCACAGGACCAGCAGATCGAGGTCCCAAAGTACGTTCAGCCACGCACCGAGACGCCCAGCCGGGCGGTCGGGTTCGGTGGGGCCTTCACCGCCATCTACTCGGTGCCTGGCGCCGGGGGGTACCAGCTGTTCGGCCGCACGCCTGTCGAGGTGCTCGACGTCGACCAACAGCTGCCGGCGTTCGCCGACTCGATGGTCCTCCCGAACCCCGGGGATATCATCAACTTTCGGCGGGTCGACCGCGAGGAGTACGACCGTATCCGTGACGCGGTCGAGGCCAACGACTACGAGTACAACATCGGGCATATCGACTTCGAGCCCGAGGAGTTCTTCGAGCACCCCTCCGAGTACACCGACCGGATTACCGGGGTGCTCGACTGATGCTCCGTATCGTCGAACCAGGCCTCTCGACGACGGTCCAGGACACGGGACGGTACGGGCACTACCACATCGGGATGCCGCCGTCCGGCGCGCTCGACCAGTACGCCCATCGTGTCGCCAACTTCCTCGTCGGCAACGGGGCCGACGCCGCGACCCTGGAGATGACCTACACCGGCCCGGAGGTCGTGTTCGAGGAGGGGTGTCTGGTCGCGGTCTGTGGGGCAGACATGGACCCCAGCCTCGACGGCGAACCGGTCCCGACGTGGACCGCGGTCCGGGTCGCGGCCGGCCAGACCCTCTCCTTCGAGTTCGCGACCGAGGGGGCCAGGGCGTACCTGGCGGTCGGCGGAGGGGTCGACACCGAGTCCGTGATGGGCTCGCGTGCCACCTACACGCTCATCGGGGTGGGTGGCCACGAGGGGCGCGAACTCGAGGCGGGTGACGAACTCCCGACCGGGGCCGCCGAGACTGACGGGCTCGAGGGCAACAGCGTTGACGCGGAGTACGTCCCGGACTACGGTGCCGAGACGTCCGTCCGGGTGGTGCTGGGGCTGTGTGACTACCGGCTCACCGAGGACGGAACGGAGACACTACTCGACACCGAGTGGACGGTCAGCAACGAGGCCGACCGTGTCGGCTACCGGCTGGACGCCGATGTCGACATTCAGGGGCTGTTCGTCGAGCGCGAACAGCCCTTCGGGGCTGGCACCGACCTGACGAACGTCGTTGACCTGGGATACCCTGTCGGGTCGATACAGATGGCCGGGCAGCCGATCGTTCTCATGCGGGATGCTGTCACCGGTGGCGGCTACGCGACAGTCGGGACAGTCATCAGTCCCGACCGGTCGACACTCGCACAGGGCCGGTCTCACGAGACGGTCACCTTCGAGCCGGTGTCGGTCGAGGAGGCGCTGGCTGCCCGCGAGGACCGGACCGCCCGCCTCAACCGTCTCCGGGAGGAGTTGCTGGGCTGAGGCGGTCTGCCCGCACTTTGCCCCTGGCGTCAGGCCCGGGCGGCGGTAAATATGCGCTGGAAGGGAAAGGGCTAAATCCGACCCAGTAGTCGTTATTTCCAGCTAACATGACTGGTGAAGAGACGATCGACGCGCCGATGCCGGGGGTCTTCTACCGACGGCCGGACCCCGACGAACCCGTCTTTGCCGAGGAGGGCGACGAGGTCAGTGCCGATGAGACGGTCGGGCTGATCGGCGTGATGAAGACGTTTCACGACATCGAACCCGGGACCGACTGTGTCGTTGCCTCCTTCGAGGCCGACAACGAGACCGAGGTGGAGGCCGGGGATACACTCGTGACCATCGAGCCGGCGTAGTCGGCCGTCAGTAACCCTTTTGCCCGGTTCGCGCGTCTACACGCTGTGTTCGAGAGCGTCCTCATTGCGAACAGAGGCGAGGTCGCGGTCCGGGTTATCCAGGCCTGTCGTGAACTCGGCGCGACCCCGGTTGCGGTCCACAGCGACACCGATGCGACCGCGAAACACACCCGGCTGGCAGCCGAGTCACATCACATCGGCGGGTCGGTCGCGAGAAACAGCTATCTCGACGGTGAGGCGGTCCTCGACGCCGCCCGGGACGCCGGGGTCGATGCCGTCCATCCGGGGTACGGGTTTCTGGCCGAGAGCAGTGACTTTGCGGCCGCCGTCGAGGAGAGCCCGTTCGTCTGGGTCGGCCCACCGAGCGACGTCATGGAACGGTTCGGCGAGAAGACCCGTGCCCGGTCGCTGATGGCCGATGCCGGTGTCCCGGTCGTGCCAGGGACAGCCGGCCCAGTTGAGAGCCCCGAGGCGGTCCGGGCCTTCGGCGACGAACACGGCTATCCGGTCGCGGTCAAGGCCGACGGCGGCGGCGGTGGCCGGGGGATGCGCGTGGTCGGGGAAGCCGACGACGCCGAGGCCGAACTCGAGGAGGCACGTCGGGAGGCCGAGGCCTACTTCGACAATCCGGCGGTGTACGCTGAGCGGTTTCTCGACCAGCCGAAACACATCGAGGTTCAGGTGCTGGCCGACAAACACGGCACCGTCCGCCACCTCGGCGAGCGTGACTGTAGCACACAGCGTCGCCAGCAGAAGCTCATCGAGGAGACACCGTCACCCGTGCTCGACCCCGACGAGCGTGAAACACTCTGCGAGCAGGCGTGTCGCGGTGTCGCCGCGGCCGGGTACGTGAACGCGGGGACTGTCGAATTCCTCTACCAGGACGGGGAGCACTATTTCATCGAGGTGAACGCCCGGATCCAGGTCGAACACACGATTTCGGAGGTGGTGACCGGGATCGACCTCGTCAAGTGGCAGCTCAGGGTCGCAGCAGGCGAGGCGATCGACTTCCCACAGACTGCCGTCGAGCCGCGGGGCGCGGCGATCGAGTTCCGGCTCAACGCCGAGGACCCCGAAGACGACTTCAGCCCGATGCCCGGCGAACTGTCGACGTACCGGCCGCCACGCGGGGTCGGGGTCCGCGTGGACGACGGGGTCGACGAGGGTGACGCTGTCCCCCCGTTTTATGACTCGATGTTCGGCAAGGTAGTCGTCGCCGGGCAGGACCGAACGGAGGCGGTCCGGCGCGGACGGCGGGCGCTCGAGGAGGCGGTGGTCGAGGGGGT
>CAZQZE010000199.1:0-4667 GCA_964597715.1 uncultured Halobacteriales archaeon | reverse complement strand
CCCAGCGAATCCAGGATGACGACGCCGGCGATGGAGACGATGGCGATGTTGGTGACCCGGCTGACGATGGGAACCAGTTCGTCGTCCAGCCGCGATTCGGTCTGTTCGACGTAGCTCAGCACGTAGGCGTCGATCAGCCCGTCCGTCAGCCGGACGGCGACCCAGGCGATGGTCACGACGATCGGGATCTCGACTGACGCGTTCACCACCGTCCGGAGCGGCTCGACAGGGGTGAGGATATGTCGACCCGCGGCCGCTCCGAACACGATGCCCAGCAGAACGACCGGCCGACCGAGCGCGTAGACGATGATGTCGTCAACCTCTGTCTCGGTCGCCTCGGCCTTCCGACGCAGCCGTTGCCGGTACAGAAACGTCAGCGACCGACCCACGAGGGCACCTACACACAACACGGCGAAAAACAGGAGATACTGCGGGATCGTACTCCCGAGGTACGTCTCCGAGAGTAACGAGCCAGTTGCCATACACGACCGGCGCGGCCCGGCGACATAAGTTTGCCCTCCACGACGGGGGTTCTGCCCACGACGGGCGGACATACCGACGCTCTTCGACCAACCGTTCCTGTCCGTTCACCGTTCGGACGGCGGGGGCTGGGACGCCGGTTTCCGGCGACCAAACGGCCACGTTTCGGGGGCCCGACATCACGACGAGTTCCGGGCCGGCGACACACGCTGGTTCCCGTCGCACCGAGTTGGGCCTCGTCAGCCATCCACGCCCTCGACGGTCAGGTCGGGCGATTCAATCTGCCGAAGTAGTCTCGTGTGCGTGACCGACTCCGGACCCTGTGTGGCCAGGCTGGGCGTCGCCAGCCCCGGGAACAGGTGGTGAGTAGCCACGGCGTCCCACAGTCCGGGGCAACTGTTTGCACGGCAGGCCGCCGGTCAGCGTACGGGGTGTGACACAGCCGGACCGACACCGTGCCGTAGCCACGGATGGTCGTGACCGCCGTCGGACAGTCACCGTCCCGTTGCGTCCTCACCGCTCCCGGGCCTTTTTCAGGGCCGGGTAGAACTCCAGCACGGCGACCAGGCTGATCACGACGCCGGCGGCGAGCATTGCGGTATCCGGATCGATATCGTCCATACCGGTACGAGGAATCCGAGGCGTGAAAACAGTTCGGCACCTGTCGGACCCGTCACAGGGCCGACCGTTCGAGCAGTGTCGCGGCCGGCGCCGGGTGTCAGGGCCCCGGACAAAGTGATATGTGCACGGGACGAGTAAACACTAACAGCTCATGACTACGACCGGAGAGGACGAAGAGGCCGGCAGCGAGGCGGCGTTTGCCATCCTCATGATTGTCGTGTCGGTGCTCATTTTCGTCGCTGTCAGACGCAGTGAGCGGGCGAGCAGGGGGTCGTCGGAGTAGTAGGTATCGGGCGCTTGCGGGCCAGACACTCGGCTCAGAGACGGGTTGACCGGCCGAGCCCAGCTACCGCGACGGTATGGGAAGCGATTTCCCTGCACAGACCTATTCAAGCGGTGTGAGCGAAACAACTGAGGAGACGGTAACCGATACCGCGAAAGGAATCAGTGCTGACGGGCTCAGCCCTGCCGTGCTGGCGTCAGTCGGGTCGGTTGCACTTGCACTGTACTTCTACTACGTGCGCGGCGACAAACAACGCGGCCAGTTCGTCGGCTTCTGGCCCGTCACGATACTCGCACTTGCCTCGTACTTCAAGCTTGAGGAGATCAAGGAGGCGCTGGCGGAGACCGACGAGTAGTCCGGACACCGCGTTCGGCGGTCGGCTGCTGACGGCTACCGGGAGGTCTCGACGAACCGCTCGACTCTCCGAGTCGTAACACTCGGTTGCCGGGCAACCGGTGGCCGGGCGTTCGGGACACGGAGGCGGTGGCTCCCCGAGCGGGCTGTCCGCCCGACAGCTTCGGGCATACGGTCGGGGCTCGGGTGGTGTCAGCGCTGAACCGCCAGAACGGGTGTGTCACAGCCCTGGATGACCTGTTCGGTAACGCTGCCAAAGATGACCCGCTGGGCCCCACTCCGGGCACGGGTGCTCATGACCGCCAGGTCGGCCTGTATCTCCGTCGCGTACTCGGTGATGGCCCGGGCGGGGCTGCCGAACTCGACGGCAACGGTTGTGTCGACACCCTCGGGGGCGTGCTCCTCGACGAGTTGTTCGGCTGTGGTCTGTCGCTCGCGTCGTCGTCGGTCGAGTTCCTCCTGGTCGCGGCCGGCGGTTCCGAGGCCGCTCGAGAGTTCGACGACCGAGACGACGTGTACCGTGGCGTCGTACCGCTCGGCGTGGCTGAACGCGTGGGTTGCGGCGTCGGTCGTCTCGTCGCTGCCGTCGGTCGGAAAGAGGATTGTGTCGTACATTGGTGGGTCGGCCGTGGTGTCGGTCGTCGGTCGCTCCTGGGAACGCTACTGCTTGCGGGCGATGAGGACGGCGTCGGCGAGCACGTCGTGGCCGATAGGGACGAGTTGGAGGACACCGCCCAGCAGAAAGATGTTGGCGGTCACGAACCCTGTCAGCGGTCCTGTGCTCGCGGCCAGCACACCCAGTGTCACCAGCCCGGTGGCGGCGTAGACGAGACGCTCCTGTCGACGGATCTGCGGGCTCCGCCAGTTGTACAGCCCCGTCACGAGGTAGCCAACCCCCATCACCGCCAGCCACGGGTGCCAGTACGCGTAGCCGAGCAGTCCCGGCGGGAGGGCTCCGGCGAGGGCCGCCACGTTGACCGCGGTCGCGGCCAGGTTGAGCACCCCCCACACGACCCAGACCCGGTTTCGCCGGACGGTCGGTGCAGTATAGACCACACCGACGAAGATGATGCCGGCGGTCAGGAGCACCCAGGTGACGACGATAGACAGGACCAATCCGAGCGGAGCCAGCCCGGGGTTCTGGCTGAACAGCCAGGACAGCCCCCAGCCGATCACCCCTTCGAGAAAGCCAAACAGCAGTAGCCCGTCGCCCGGGAGCGGCGGGGTCAGGAGCCGTCTGAAATACAGCGAGAGGGCGGCACCCGACCGGCGGGCGCGGTCGACAGTGGTGACGCCCTTACCGGTCATGGCTGCCTCGCTCAGGTGTCACCCCGTCGTCGCTGCTCTCTGTGAGCCGGCACCGACGGACGTGTTCCATATATCGTACCACGGGGCGGTCACGCAAAACCCCCCGGGTCTGACACCGGCGGTATGCCTCATACTGCCGGACAGAAGCACGTGAAGACCGGTGTCGTGCAGTGGCCCGAAATCCTGCAGTTTCGGCCCTCTCCGTCGGACGTGGGGTGCGAAATGTTCTGTCCGACAGTATCAGCCTCCCGCCCACAGCGGGGTGGATAGCTGACACGCCGGTGTGTAGGCCTGTCCGGGGGTCCCCGCCGGGGCAGGCGTCTCGGGACACACGGTCGAGTTTCAGACCTGACTGTCGGTGGAGGGTGGGTCGTAGCGAGGGTGCCGCCGGGCCATCATGTCGCTTATTACCGTGCGCGCTCAATATATATGTGTATAAGGGCATATGGATATGTCGGTGACCAACGTGCGTCTCGCCGGGACCCCAACCACCGAACTGTCCCGTCGATCCGTCTCGGGCCGTCTTGCGCGGGCGACCGACACCCGGCTTGGCAGCGCCGTTCGATAACCGACACGCGCTCCCCGATAGCCGAACCGTCGCGGCGTAGCAGGAACGACACACAGCCGTCCGTGCCATCCAGCAGGGAGAGTCATCATGACACACGAAGCAACAGTCGTCGACACGTACCGGATCACACCCCGAGTAAGCGGATTCCGCCTACGGGTTCCCGGTCACGAGTTCGAGTATAGGCCGGGACAGCACACGACCGTTCGGTTCGAGTCGGGTAGCGAGGAGATTATCCGGCCCTATACGCCGACGAACCTTCCCGGCAGCGAGGAGTTGGCCCTGACAGTCAAACGCTACGATGACGGGCTGGCGTCGGCCTACATACACCAGAAACGACCGGGGGACACGGTTCGGATCGGCCCGATGGAGGGGTCGCTGTCGCTCGCCGACCCGGGCCGGGATGTCGCGTTTCTCGCCTCCGGCACGGGGCTGACGCCGATGATGGCGATGCTCCGGCAGTACATCCGTGAGGGTGACGGCCACGCACACGTCGTTCTCGGTGAGAAGCGCGAGGAGACGATCATCCACCGGGAGACGATCAACGAACTGGCGGCGAACAATCCCGACCTCTCGGTGACGTTCGTGCTCTCGGACCCCAACTGGGAGTGGACCGGGCGAATCGGGTATGTGCAGGAACACATAGACGACCTCTTCGGCGAGTTCACCGAGCGGGATTTCTACGTCTGTGGGGTCCCCCCGATGGTCGTCCAGACCAAAGAGCGGCTCACCGAGCTTGGAGCACCCGACGGGCGGATTCACAGTGAGGGCTGGGAGGATAGCGTCGTCGCGGGCAACTGACAGAGGGAGGACGGCCACCCCGTCGGACCGGTCGTGGCCGTCCCCTCCGCGCCCGGGGATGCTCGCGGCTCGCGACCGACTGTGGGGCTGGACGCCGGTGTGGCCCGGTGAGACCCGAGTGAGTTATACTGCCGGCTGTAGGTGTCTAAAGCATCTCGCCGTCCCGGTGTGGCGAGTGTCGTCACGACGGGACAGCCGGCAGCATGAGCCTCCGGGCCCCGAGTACAACACACTCCATATGACGGACACAGCCCG
>CAZQZE010000198.1:0-4676 GCA_964597715.1 uncultured Halobacteriales archaeon | reverse complement strand
CTCATCCGCGGGGAGATCCTGAAGGTCAAACAGAACGAGTACGTGATGGCCGCACGGGCGCTGGGTGCGAGAGACCGGACGGTGATCTTCAGGCACATCGTGCCCAACGCGCTGGCGCCGGTGGTCGTCCAGGCGTCGCTGTCGGTCGGGACCGTCGTCATCGGCGTCGCCGCGCTCGGGTTCCTGGGTGTCGGCCTCGACCCCACCACCGCCGAGTGGGGGACGATGCTGAACAACGCCCGTGACACGCTCATCCAGGGCCCTGGCGCGACGCTGCCGTGGTGGGCGACGGTCTTTCCGGGGGTGGCGATCTTCCTGTTCGTGATGGCGATGAACCTGATCGGCGACGGGGTCAACGACGCCCTGGACGCCCAGGACGAGACCGTCACCCAGGGCCAGGGGGGTGGCGCCTGATGGCCCTGCTCGAGGTCGACGACCTCACCGTCGAGTTCTACACCGAGGACGGCGTGGTCACCGCCGCCGACGAACTCAGTTTCACCGTCGAGAGCGGCGAGAAGTTCGGTGTCGTCGGCGAGAGCGGGGCCGGCAAGAGTGTCACCGCGCTCTCGTTGATGCGGCTGATCGAGGAGCCCGGCCGGATCACCGGCGGGGAGGTCCGCTTCAAAGGCGAGGATATCCTGGGGATGAGCGAGTCCGAGGTCCGGAGTCTCCGGGGCAACGAGATGGCGATGATCTTCCAGGACGCCCAGACCGCGCTCAACCCCGTCTACACCGTCGGCGAGCAGATCTCCGAGACGGTCCGCCACCACCTCGACTACAGCGAGGCCGACGCCCGTGACCGTGCGGTCCGGCTGATGAACGACGTGGGTATCCCCGAGCCGGACGCCAGGTACGACGACTACCCCCACCAGTTCTCCGGCGGGATGCAACAGCGGGTGGTCATCGCGACGGCGCTGTCGTGTGACCCCGACCTGTTGATCGCCGACGAGCCGACGACCGCGCTGGATGTCACCATCGAGGCAAAGATCCTCGACCTGATCGAGAACCTCGCCGACGAGTACGACACCGCCGTCCAGCTCATCACCCACGACCTGGGCGTGATCGCGGAGGTCTGTGACCGGGTGATGGTGATGTACGCCGGCAAGCCCGTCGAGAAGGCCCCGGTCGACGACCTCTACTACGACCCAAAACACCCCTACACGGTCGGGCTGATGAGTTCGATCCCCCGGGTCGGGGAGCAACGCGAGCGGCTCCAGACGATCCCCGGGACGATGCCGGACCTGGTGGAGTTGCCCTCGGGGTGTAGCTTCCACCCGCGGTGCCCGTTCGCCGAGGACGCCTGCACACGGAAGGAGCCCCCGCTGGTCGACCACGAGACCGGGCAGGCCGCAGACGGCGACACCGACCAACACGTCGCCGCGTGTCTGGAGTACACCGGCGACCTCGTCGAGGGGCTGGACTACCAGGTGAACGTCGACGGCGCCGACCCGGACACGGGGTCGACGACCGACCGGGGGCGAGACCACAGTGTCTAGGCGCGACCCGGTCCTCCGGGCCGAGAACCTGACGAAGTACTTCGACGACAGCGAGGGGTTCGTCGACTCGCTGCTGGGACGGAGCCGGTGGGTAAAGGCCGTCGACGGGGTCGACCTCACACTCTACGAGGGTGAGACCCTCGGCGTGGTCGGCGAGTCCGGCTGTGGCAAGACGACGCTGGGGCGGGCGCTGCTCCAGTTGCTCGACCCCACCGAGGGGTCGGTCTACTACAACAGGGCCGACGGAACCGGGGGGCGCGAGCAGGTCGACCTGACGGAGGCGTCCGCCTCGCGGCTGCGCTCGCTGCGGACCGACCTCCAGTACATCTTCCAGGACCCCTTCTCCAGCCTCAATCCGCGGCTGACCGTCGGTGACATCATCGGCGAACCGCTGGATATCCACAACCTGGCGACCGGCGTTGAGCGCACCGACCGGATCTACGAACTGCTGGAACTGGTGGGGCTGAACCCCAGCCACGCACAGCGGTACCCCCACGAGTTCTCCGGCGGCCAGCGCCAGCGGATCGGGATCGCCCGCGCGCTGGCGGTCGACCCGGACGTCATCGTCTGTGACGAGCCGGTCAGTGCGCTCGACGTCTCCGTCCAGGCCCAGATCCTCAATCTGCTGGAGGACCTCCAGAGGGACCTGGGACTGTCCTACATCTTCATCGCCCACGACCTGAGCGTCGTCGAGCACATCTCCGACCGGGTCGGCGTGATGTATCTCGGGGAGTTCGCCGAGGTCGGCACGACCGAGGAGGTGTTCTCGCCGCCGTACCACCCCTACACGGAGGCGCTGCTCTCGGCGATCCCGGAGCCGGACCCACAGTGGCAGGGTGACCGGATCCTGCTGTCAGGGAACGTCCCCTCGCCGGTCGACCCGCCCTCGGGGTGCCGGTTCCACACCCGGTGTCCGCGGGTCATCCAGCCCGAGAGGTTCGACCTCGACCGGCCGGTCTGGCGCTCGCTGATGGACTTCAAACAGCGCCTGCTCGGGGAGGAGACCGTCGGGGCGGTGACGGCTGTCGAGGCGGACGTCGACGTCGAAACCGCCTCCCGGGCGGAACTGGAGGGGCTCGTCCGGGCGGAGTTCGACCTCCCCGACAGGCTGGGTGGGGAGGCCGAACAGGTCTTTGCCGACGTCTTAGACGACCTCCACGCCGGGGACATCCAGGCGGCGGAGACGACTGTCTCCGAGGCCGTTGTCTCACCCTGTGAGGTGACCACCCCCGAACTGCACGCCGAGAGTGAAACCCACGGGGTCGCCTGTCTGCTGTACGACGACGACCACCCGGACCCGACTGGCTCCGTCAGAGACAGCAGTGACGCGGCCGCAGACGACTGACGCCGGGGCTGTGACGCCCGCTGGCTCCGGCCGACCAAACGTTTTAGCCCGCGTGGCCCCGACCGCCGACGGTGCGGCGGATATACGACTCGGACGCGCTCTACCGGGACGACGACGAGCCCGGTGCCCCGCGGGAGCGCCAGCGTGAGGAGCGCCCCCAGTCGTTCCGGTCGGTTCCGAGCGGCTCGCTCAGCCGGTGGCTCGTCCCCGACCGGGTGCGGTTCTGGGGTCTCTCGCTGGAGGTCGTCACCCCACGGACGGAGTTCCGCGTCGGCGAGCACGTCCCCTTTCAGGTGACGATCAAAAACAGCCTCCCCTTCCCGGTCACCGTCGCCACGCGGTCACCGCTCCTGTGGACCTGGCACGTCGACGGCCACCGGGCAGCCGCCAAGCTTCCGGCCGACGGGCCGCCCGAGGAGGAGCGAGGCTTCCGGTTCGAGCGCGGCGAGCGCAAGCGCTTTCGCAAGCGGTGGGACGGGATGTTCAAAATCGCCGACGCGGAGTGGGAGCGGGCCACCCCCGGCGAGTACACCATCGGCGCCGGCCTCAACGTCGACGAAGCCGCCGGCACGGGGCTATACGGTGAGACGACGGTGACGCTGCGGCCGGAGTGAGCCTCTCCGCCGGCACCGGCGGGTGTCGGCGCGCTCAGGGGGTGATCCCCTTACTGTGCTCGGGGCCGACCCGTGTCTGGTCGAACTCCCGGAGCCGCCGCCCGCAGCCGTCGCAGGCGACTGTCGTTACCTGGTGGGTCCCACAGCAGGACTCCAGCACCTCCTCGCTGAACGTCACCGGGCCGCCACAGAGCGGACAGCGCTCGTGAAAGCCACGGAGTGACTCGAGTATCCCGCGGCGCTGTCCCGGTGGCACCCCTCGCCAGCGGTCGGTCCTCTCCGCGAGCGCCCGGTCGGTCGCGATATCGGCGGTCAGCGCGGCCACCGAGGGCCACTTCCGGACCTGAATCCCAACCTCGACGGCCGGATACTCCCGGTCGAGTGGCGTCACCTCGCCGGGCTCGACCCCGAAGACGGTCGCGATGGCCGCCACGTCCCCGGTGACCGTCCGGCGTTCGGCGTGGGCGGCCACCCGCCCGGCAACGGCGTCGGTCAGACAGAACTCCTCGCCGTCCGCACAGCGTTCGATGACCCCCACGTCCTGAAGAAAGTCGGCGGGCTCGACGCCCTCCTCGCGGCGGCGCTCGACGCGCTCGAACACCTCGAGGTCGTCGGGGTCCACACCGGCCGGTTCCTCGGGACCCGTCCCCGCGGCCGGGTGCTTGCCGAACAGTCGGAGGACACTCGCCGGGAGATACCGCCTCGTGAGTTCGGGTGTTCCGGGGACGAGATACCCCCGGAGGGCGACGGTAAGCGCCGAGATGACGAGGACGACGGCAGCAGCCGGGGGTGACAGGAGCGCAACGGCCCCGGCGAGGAGGGCGGCGATGAGCAGGTTGACCACTGTACAGGGGAGACAGCGGTTGTCGCCGGTGTACTCGGGCTGGCGGAGACGGTCCAGCAACGACCCGCGTTCTGACATCGGCTCTGCTTCGGTGGCCGCGCACAAATGTCTGGCCCGTCCCGTGTGGCGGACCGAAAGGACCATTCCGGGGACGTACCCAGTGTATGACGCGCGAGGGTGGCTGAGCTAGGACAAAAGCGGCGGGCTTAAGACCCGCTCCCGTAGGGGTTCGAGGGTTCGAATCCCTCCCCTCGCATCTGCGACGAGCGAACGCGAGGAGCGATGCGTTCGGGATTCGAAGCAGGGAGTGGAGTGTAACGACCGTGGTTCGAATCCCTCCCCTCGCATCTGCGACGAGCGAACCTGAGCGTCGTAAA